>NZ_JBEYZW010000141.1:0-9715 GCF_040646215.1 Streptomyces sp. NPDC046215
TCAACCGCCCCGCCTCGGCCGCCCCCACCCCCCCCCCCCCCCCGGCCGGGGCGGTGTGCCGCAACGACACCGACCGGCTTTCCGAACAGCGCCCCTCGCGCGCACCCTCGCCGTGGTGCACGCCACCGGGCCGCCGGGCCGCCGGGCCGCCGGGCCGCTTCCAGCGAGACGCCCGGCGGATGGCTTCAGCACTCGACGAGCAGCTCCCGCAACCCCCGGATCACGAAGCCCGGTTTCCACTGCGGTTCCGCGGTGAGGCGGAGCCGGGGTGCCCGCCGGAGCAGTTCGCCGAAGGAGGCGGCGAGTTCGAGGCGGGCGAGCGGCGCGCCCAGGCAGTAGTGGATGCCCGCGCCCAGGCTGAGGTGGGGGTTGTCCGCACGGGTGACGTCCAGGCGGTCCGGGTCGGGGAAGCGGGCGGGGTCGCGGTTGGCCGAGCCGAAGAGGAGGGCCACCTCGCTGCCGCGCGGGAGGGCCGTGCCGGCGATCTCGATGTCGTCGAGCACCCACCGTTCGAAGAGCTGCAACGGGGTGTCGTAGCGCATGAGCTCCTCGACCGCGCCCGGCAGGAGCCCGGGATCGGCCCGCAGGGCGGCGAGCTGGTCCGGGTGGCGGAAGAGCGCCCACCATCCGTTGCCCGTGGTGTTGACGGTGGCCTCGTGACCCGCGTTGAGCAGGAGGACGCACATCGAGACCATTTCCTGCTCGGTGAGCCGGTCGCCTTCGTCGTACGCGTGGACGAGCGCGGTGATCAGGTCGTCGCCGGGGCGGGCGCGGCGGTCGGCGATCAGCTCGCGCAGGTAGGCGGAGAAGTCGAGGGAGGCGCGGACGGCGCCGCGTGCCGTCTCCTCGCCGGGGTTGAGCTCGTACATTCCGCAGATCGCCGCCGACCAGGGCCGCAGCAGTGTCCGGTCGGCCTCGGGGATGCCGAGCATCTCGGCGATGACGGCTACCGGCAGGGGTTCGGCGACCGCGCCGATCAGGTCCCCGCCGCCCTGGGCGAGCAGCTCGTCCACCAGCCCGCTCGCCAGCCGCGCCACGACCGGCGCCAGGTTCTCGACCGTGCGCGCGGTGAACGCCTTCGACACCAGGCGCCGGATGCGGGTGTGGTCGGGCGGTTCGAGGTCCAGCAGGCCGTTGCCGTTGAGGACGTGGAACGGCTCGTGGGCCGCGGGAGGAGGGGTGCGCCCGAACTCCTCGTGGGAGAAGCGGTGGAGGTACGTCCGGCCCAGCCGCCGGTCGCGCAGCAGCGCCCGGGCGTCCTCGTAGTGCGGCACCAGCCACTGACCGCTCGGCTCGAACCAGTGCACCCGCCCGGCGGCCCGCAGCCGCTCGTACCCCGGGTAGGGGTCGGCGACGAACCGGGGGGACCACGGGTCGAATCCGGTGCTCGCGTCCATGGGCGGATGCTAGCGGTGAGGGCGGGCAGGGGGCAGTTCCCGCCGGATCGCCGTCGCGGCACCCTTGCGCCGGACGCGGGGCCTGTAGTGCCCTGATTCTCATGAGGAAGAGGAGCACCACCGCACTGATCGTCGCTCTGGTGGCGGGATCCGTCCTGACGGGCGCGCCGAGTCCGCGTGCGCAAGCCGGGCAGCCCGGCACCGGCGGTCCGGCGCCGGCCGGTTCGTCCCCGGCGCCGGGAGTCGACCTCGATACGGTGACGATCCCGGAGCTCCAGCTCCGCATGGCGGACGGCTCGTTGACGTCGTCGGCGCTGACCGCCGCCTACCTGCGGCGGATCGAGGCCGTCAATCCCCGGATCCACGCGGTGCTGCGCACCGACCCGACCGCCCTGCGCCAGGCGGCCGCCAGTGACGCCCGGCATCGCCGCGGCACGGCCCGTGGCCCGCTCGACGGCATCCCCGTGCTGCTGAAGGACAACGTGAACACCCGCGACATGCCGACCACGGCCGGGTCCCTGGCGCTGGCCGTCCGCCCGCCGGACACCGACGCCGCTCTGGTGACCCGGCTGCGGGACGCGGGGGCCGTGATCCTGGGCAAGACCAACCTCTCGGAGTGGGCGAACTTCCGTGCCGCCAAGCCGACCTCGGGGTGGTCGGCGGTGGGCGGGCAGACCAACAACCCGTATGTACTGGACCGGAATCCCTGCGGTTCGTCCTCCGGATCGGCCGCCGCGCTCGCCGCGTCGTTGTCGCAGGTGGCGATCGGCACCGAGACGGACGGCTCCATCGTGTGCCCGGCCGGGATGAACGGGGTCGTCGGCCACAAGCCCGGTCTCGGGCTCGTCAGCCAGGACGGCGTGGTGCCGATCTCCGCCGAACAGGACACCGCGGGGCCCATGGCGCGCAACGTCATCGATGCGGCCCTCACCTTCTCGGTGCTCAGCGGCGGCGAGACCTCGGGCACCGGCAGCTCCCTCAGCGCTGCGCATCGGCCGGCGCGGCCCGGCACGCTGCGCGGCCGGCGGATCGGGCTGTGGCGTCTGCCCGCGCTGGGGTCGCAGGTGGACGCTCTGATGAGCCGTACGGCGGAGAGGCTGCGCGAAGCGGGCGCCGAGGTCGTCGAGGTCACGCCGCCGCATCAGGACCGGCTTGCCGAACTCGAGTTCCCGGCCCTGCTGAGCGAGTTCCACCGGGACATCGACCGTTACCTGGCCTCCCGCGGCGGGCCTCGCGACCTCGCCGGGTTGATCGAGTTCAACCGCACCCACCCGGCGGAGCGGACCTGCTTCGCCGGTCAGGAGCTGTTCGAGCGGGCCCTCGCCGCGCCTCCCACGACCAGCCCGGAGTACCGGGCGATGCGTGCCGAGCTGACGAACCTGTCCCGGCGTTCGATCGACGCGACTATGGCCGCCCACCGGCTGGACGCCATCGCCTCCCCGGCCAACCCGCCGGCCTGGACGACCGACTGCTCCCGGGGTGACAACGACGTGATCCCCTCCTCCACTCCGGCGGCCGTGGCCGGGTACCCGTCGTTGTCGGTGCCCGCGGGGTTCGTGGGCGAGTTGCCTGTCGGCCTGCTCCTCATGGCGGGCGACCGTCAGGACGGCCGGCTGCTGTCGCTGGGTGCGGCGGTGGAGCACCAACTGGACGCCTGGCGAGCGCCCCGCTACCTGCCGACGGTGGGGCAGGGCCGGTGAGCGGCGTCCGGCAACGCCGCACGGTGGGGGTGGACGATGCGCGTGGTGGTCCTGGGCGAGTTCCGGGTGGACAGGCTGGTTCCACGGCTCCGGGAAGGCGGTGCTGATGTTGTCGTCCTGGCGTTCGTGGAGCTCACCTCGTTCCTGGGACCCGGCGTGGAGTACGGGGCGCTGCCCACCGCACTGAGTGAGCGCGCCCTGCTGGAGTTGCTCGGCGACTACGGGGCGGACCTCGTCGTGCCCAATCCCGGGTGCCCCGGCCAGGAACAGTTCCTCCCCGTCTACGCGCGCGCCGCGGAAGGGCTGCGGGCAGCGGGGAAGCGTGTGCCCGTGCACGCGGAAGCCTTCGCGACGCTGGCCAGTGACAAGGTGGCGTTTCACCGGATCGCGCGGCGGCGGGGCTGGCCGGTGCCCCGCGCAGTGGTGTGTGCGGCGGCCGGGGCGGTGCGGGAGGCGGCCCGCGAGCTCGGGTTTCCCGTGCTCGTCAAAGAGGCCCGCAGCGAGTTTCACGCCGGGCGGCATTACGTGCGGGACGCCGGCCACCTCGACCGGGTGTCGAGGGAGGTGACCTGTCCGGTTCTGGTCCAACAGGCGGTGGAGGGCGAGGAATACGCGGTCGAGCTCCTTTCAGATGCCTCGTCCACCATCGCCTGGCCGGTGGCTTCCCTGTACCGGCTCGACGGTGACTGCTCCCCCGGCAGACGGGTCAGAGTCGCGCCGGCGGCCCTGCCCGCACGGGCGCGGGCGGAACTGATCGCCACGGTCGTGGACATGGTGGAGAACTTCGGCCCGTGGGGCCCGTGGCAGCTGGACTTCGCCGTGACCGACGACGGCCGGCTCCAGGTGATCGAGCTGAACGGGCGCCTGGGTGGTGTGTCGAACATGAGCTGGATCAGTACGGGCCTCGACCCTCATGCGGCGCACGGAGAAGCCGCGCTCGGCCTCCCCCTCCGCACTCCGCGGGTCCGCAGGGTCGCGCTCGAGCTGCCGGTGCGCAACGGCACGGTGCTGCCGCCCGCACCGTCCGGGACGACGCTGGTGCCCTTTCCCGGCAATCCGGCCAATCGTGGGCCCCTGATCGGCGGGTACTACCGAGCCGTCCTCGGCGTCCCGGGCGACCGTGCCGCCGCGGTGCCCGAGTGGCTGTCGGCGCTGCCCCCGGACGCGCTGCTGACCAGCGCGGACGAGGCCGCCGCCCAGCTCGCGCGCGGCACGCACGCCTTGAGCACGGGTGATGCGCCGATTTCTGTCCGGGCGTAGTTCCGCGCCGGCCGGAAGACGGCGCCCTCACCCGCCGCGAGGTCACGCGAGGAGGTTGGTGATGAGCTTGCGTACTCTGCCCCGGACGACGGGCAGGACGCCGTGGACGAGCTGGGTGCCGTAGACGACGGTGGTTCCCGGTGGTGGGCTACAGGTCCAGCGGGTGTGCGGGAGGTCGCTGAGGTTCACCGGTCCGGTGCGGGCGGTGATCTCGTGGACGAAGCGGGCGCCGCGCGAATAGTCGCTGCCGGCGGTCGCGGTGACGTCGCTCCACAGGGCGTCGGCGGAGTAGGTGTCGAGGTAGAACGCGCCCCCGTCCTCGGCGTCCTGGAGGTTGAAGGCGACGCGGGCGATCCGCTGCGGACGGGATTGCGGATCGCCCACACCGTGGACGTGCGGGCGGATGGTGTCTCCGGGTTTGAGGTCGTGATACAGCCATGGGTCGGTGGCCGTGGCGGAGGGGAAGACGCGGCGGAGGGCGGGCAGCGCGCGCCGCACGGCACCTTCCAGGATCGCCTGTGCCGGCTCGGGTGGAGTCATTCCCTCGCTGGGGCGCACGGGGACCCAGCCGGTGGTGGCGAGGTGTTCGTCCAGGAGCTCGGTGAGCCGGGTGGTCTCCTCGCCGGTGAGGAAGTCCTCGATGGTCTGCACGGCCAGGGTCTCCGTCATGTGGATCACGTACGGGCTCCTCTCGCGGCGCCCACGGGTGGTCGATGCCATTCCAGTACGGGCCCGTGCTCCTGCCAAGCCCCGGTCCGGCCAAGGCGGTCGGCCGGGCCCGGTGGGGCCCGTCGGTGCTCTCCACGACTCGGAGGCCGCCGAAAAGGGCGGCGGGAAAGGTCTGCTTGACGGCGTACCGGCCACGTCGAAAGCTGGTGGGGTGACGTCCTTGGGCGCAGGCGCGGACACCGAGGTCCTCGTGGTCGGTGCGGGCCCGACCGGACTGCTGCTCGCCGGTGAGCTGGCGCTGGCCGGCGTGCGGACAGAAGTGGTGGAAGGACGCCTCGAAGCCCATCGGGAGTCACGGGCGCTGAACCTGCACCCTCGCAGCATGGAGCTCATGGACGCGCGGGGCCTGGCCGGCCGGTTCCTCGCTGCCGGCCGGCCTGTGCCCGGCTGGCAGTTCACCGCGAGTCTCCGGCGGCGGCTCGACTTCACCGCACTCGACACGCGGCACCCTTACGCCCTGCTGATAGCTCAGTCGCGCACCGAGGCCCTGCTCACGGAGCGGGCCGGGGAACTGGGCGTGCGGATCCACCGCGGGTACGAAGCCGTCGCCCTGCGGCAGCGTGGTGACGGCGTCGCGGTGGACGTGCGCGGCCCCGGCGGCCCGGTCACCGTCCGGGCCCGGTACCTGGTCGGGTGCGACGGCGGGCGCAGCTTCGTCCGGCAGGCGGCCGGCATCGGCTTTCCAGGGACGGAGGAGTCGATGACCGCGGTGGTGGGCGACTTCGCCGTCGCCGACCACGCGGACAACGACCGGGCCCGCCGGCACGGTGTTCTCGTCGCGCGGCTGGAGGCCGGGCTGACGAGGTTCGTGGTCATGGACCCGCGACGGATCCGGGTGCCCTCGACGGAGCCGGTGACACTGGAGGAGTTCCGCACCTCGCTGGAACGGGTCTGCGGAACGGACTGCGCGATCGACGAGCCCCGGTGGCTGTCGCGGTTCGGCAACGCCACCCGTCTCGCGGAAAGTTACCGCCGTGGCCGCGTCCTGCTGGCCGGCGACGCCGCGCACATCCACTTCCCCGTGGGCGCCCAGGGCCTGAACACCGGGCTGCAGGACGCGATGAACCTCGGCTGGAAACTGGCGGCCCACGTTCGCGGGCGGGCACCCGCCACGCTTTTGGACACCTACCACACCGAGCGCCACGCCGTGGGCCGGGCCGTCACCACCGGCACCCGGGCCCAGACGCTGCTGGTAGAACTGCCGCTCACGGAGCGCTACGGGCGTCCGGCGGGTGTCCTGTGCGAGCTGTTCGACACGCTCCTGGGGATGCCGGAGGTCAACCGCCACTTGGCCGACCGGATCTCCGGGCTCGACATCGGCTACCCGCCTCCCGCCACCTCACGCGCCGACCCGCTCACCGGCCGGCGCATGCCCGACATCAGCCTCACCACCGTCGCGGCGGGGCCCACGCGCGCCTACGAGCTCCTGCACGACGGCCACTTCGTCCTCCTGCACCTGGTCCGCGCTGACGCGCTCCGTGATCGGACGGCAGCCGCCCCTGAGCGGACCGGCCCGATGCGCACGGTCACCGCTTGCCCGCAGGGCGCCCGGCCCGACCTCGACGGAGTGCGGGAAATCCTCATCCGCCCCGACGGATACATCGCGTGGGCCTCCCGAACCGCCGACCTCACGGTCCGCCGGGCCGAGCGGGCCCGGGCGCTGAGCACGTGGGTCGCGGCGCCTCAGGCGTAGGGCGCCGGGCCGCCGTGGACGGCCTCGGGTCGACCCCCGTGCAGGCCGTGTTCCCGTGGCGATGCCCGGCCTTTGAGGAGCTCCCCTGTGGATGTCCTCCCGTTCGGGCGCGGCCGTACCGGCGGAGAAGGCGAAGGGGCGGCGCCGTGTCCGAAAGGGCCGTGGACGCTCCCGAGCCGGTCGGCGGAGGAGCGTGAGCGGGACGCAAGCGGAACGTAAGCAGCCGGATGCAGACTCGTGCGTGTCTGCAGGTCAGGCGCGGTGTGGCCCGGGGCCGGGCGACTGCCGCGCCATCATCGGGGGTTACCCATGCTTACGTTTCACCACCGCACCACCGTCCTCGCCGCCGCGGGTACCGCCGCGCTCGCCCTGACCCTCACCGCCTGCGGTGACGGCGACTCCGGCGGAAAGTCCTCAGGGCCGGCGGCCGGCAGCGCCGCGTCGGCCCCCTCGGCAGGGCAGTCCGCGCAGCCGGGCGGAAAGGCGGACACCCCGAAGGGGGCCGGTGGCGGTGCCGGGAAGGACGCCGGCGCGGGCAAGGCGTCCACCGGGCCGGGGGCCGCGGCCGCGCCTGTCTGTACCACCAAGGACGTCACCGTCAAGGCCGCCCACCAGGGCGGGCCGCCGTACACCCACATCGTCCTGACGGCCAAGAACACCTCGGGCCGCAGCTGCAAGCTGACCGGTTTCCCGGAGGTCGAATTCCTGGAGAGCCACCGGAAGCACGTGCCCGCCGTCGCCAAGAGCAAGCCCGCCGCACCCGTCGTCCTCACCGCGGGCGCCCCCGCGTACGCCGTGGTCAAACTCTCGGACGGCGGGGTCGACGAGCACACCGAGCCGGTCACGGGATTCTCCGTCACCCTCCAGGGCGGCGGCGGCACGGCCGCCGTGAAGGCACCGGGGGCCGGCGGCATCGCCGTCGACCCGGCCAAGTGGGCGACCGGCTACTGGACGCCCGAGCTGCGCAACGGCGCGGACGACTTCTGAGCGCACCGGCAGTCCGACCCTGCTGTGCCCGCCTGATGTACCCGCAGGAACTTTCCGTTCACCTATGAAGGTTGGTGCGAATGTCGTTTCATGAGGATGCCGGTTTCCCGTTGTCGGCCGCCCAGGAGGGGATCTGGTACGCCCAGCGCCTGATCCCCGCGAACGCGGCCTACAACACCGGTGAGTGCGTGGAGATCCACGGCCCGGTGGACGCCGAACTCTTCGAGACGGCGCTGCGCCGCACGGTCGCGGAGGCGGAGACGTTCGCGCTGCGCCTCGCGGAGACCGCGGACGGGCCCCGCGGCACCTTGTCGCCCACCGCCGACTGGCCCCTGCACTGCGTGGACGTGAGCGCAGAGGCCGATCCGCACGCGGCGGCCGAGGCGTGGATGCGCGCCGACCTCGCGACGGCCGTCGACCTCACCGAGGGACCGCTGTTCACCCAGGCCCTCTTCCGGGCCGCACCCGACCGCTGGTTCTGGTACCAGCGGGCGCACCACATCCTCCTCGACGGGTACGGCTTCACGCTCATCGCCCAGCGGCTGGCCGAGACCTACTCCGCGCTCGTGGCCGGACAGGACGTGAAGGAGGCGTTCGCCCCGCTGAGCCGGCTCCTGGACGAGGAGAACGCCTACCGCGCCTCGGAGCACCGCGCGCGGGACCGCGCCTACTGGACGGAACGTTTCGCCGACGCCCCCGGGGCCGTGGGCCTGACCGAGGGCACCGCGCCGCCGTCGCCCGCCTGCCTGCGCCGCTCCACCGTCCTGACCGAGGCCGAGGCCGAGCGGCTGTCGGCCGCCGGGGCGCGCCTGGGCGCGGGCCGGGCCGAACTGCTCCTCGCCGCCACCGCCGCATACGTGCACCGCTGCACCGGTGCCACGGACGTCGTCCTCGGGGTGCCCGTCCTGAACCGGCGCGGTACCGCGGCCTTGCGGGCCCCCGGTGTGGCGACGGGCGTCCTGCCGCTGCGCCTGGCCCTCCGGCCGGCCACCACGGCCGGTGAGCTGGTCCGCTCGGTGGCGGCGGAGCTGCGCGCCCTGCGCGGGCACCAGCGCTATCGAGGCGAGGACCTGCGCCGCGACCTCAAACTGCTGGGCGGCTCCCGGCGCCTGTACGGCCCGGTGGTCAACCTCATGTCGTTCTCCAACGACCCGTCCTTCGGCGGACATCCCACGACCAACCATCACCTGTCCGTCGGCCCGGTCGAGGACCTGTCGGTGACCGTGCGGCCGGGGCGGGGCGGAGCCGGCCTGGAATTCTTCTTCGACGCCAACCCGGCGCTGTACACCGAAGCGGTGCTGGCCGAGCACCAGGAGCGTTTCCTGCGCCTGCTGGATCAGCTCGCCGACGCCGCACAGGACCTTCCTGTGGGCCGTATGACCCTGCTGGGTGCCGAGGAGCACGTCTCCTACGATCAGCCCCTCGGTGCCCCGCCCGAGCCTGATGCCACGCTGCCCGCGCGGTTCGAGGCGCAGGCGGCCCGCACCCCGGGGGCGGTGGCGGTCACGTACGAGGGGGCGTCCCTGAGTTACGGGGAGCTCAACGCGCGGGCCAACCGGCTGGCCCGGCTGCTCGTCGAGCGCGGCGCGGGGCGGGGGCGGACGGTGGCTCTGGCGCTGTCCCGCTCCACGGAGCTGGTGGTCGGTGTCCTGGCCGTGCTGAAGGCCGGTGCGGCCTACCTGCCGCTGGACCCCGCCTACCCGGCCGAACGGCTCCGGGCGGTGACCGCCGACGCCCAGCCGTGGATCCTCATGACGCAGGCGGACGTCGCACCCGGTCTGCCGGACCTGGGCATCGCCAGGGTCGTCCTCGACGACACGGAAACCGGACAGGACGTAGCCGCGTATTCCGCGGCCGATCTCACCGACGCCGAGCGGCTGTCGCCGCTCACGCCGGGGGATGCCGCGTATGTCATTCACACCTCGGGGTCGACGGGCCGCCCGAAGGGC
>NZ_JBEYZW010000142.1:0-9522 GCF_040646215.1 Streptomyces sp. NPDC046215
GTGAAAGCGGACACGCGACCGGTCCGGTACACCACCTGGGCCAGGGTCTCGTCCAGAATCGTCGCGACGATACCGCCGTGGACGACCCCGGGAAACGACGGCACCCGCTTACAGCCGCGACAGCGACGCGGTCGCGAACAGCGCGTCGCGGATCGCCTCACGATCCCCCTTCTGGCCCGCCGCCGCCTCCTGCGGCGGCACGTGGCCCGCGGCCAGCCGGCAGAACTCCACGCCGTCGAGCGCGACATGGGCCACCTCGCCCTCCGGTGAGGCGAGCGCTCCGGGGGAGTCCAGCGGGACGTACCAGTGGCCGCCGCCGCTGCCCTCGACCTCCAGGTGCAGGGTGCGGCCGGGGCTGCCCGCCGCGACCAGGGCCCGGGGCGGCGGTGCGAGGCCCGCGCGGCGGCGCCCGGCGATGGCGTCCGGGAGCAGCCGGACCGCCAGGCCGATCATGTGGTGGAGGTGACCGGCGGCCGGTGGGGCGTACGGGTAGTCGACCGCCTCGGCGATGTCCCCGGCGTGCACCCAGCACTCGAAGGCGCGCTCCACGAAGGAGTCGCGCAGCGGCAGCTCGAACGCGCCGTAGGAGACGGCCGGACCGGGCTCCTCGTCCCCGGTGAAGGACACGCTCCGGATGAGGGCGTGAGCCTGGTCGCGCCACGCGGAGCGCACCGCTCCGGGGGCCCGCCCGGCGGGGCGGGCGCGGTCCATGGCCCAGAACGCCTCGGTGCGGTCCGTGGGCGCGGCGGGCGCCCCGGGGCCCAGCGGGTCCGGGAGGCCGAAGGCGGCGGAGAGCAGGCTGTCCACCGCGGTGAGGTGGCCGATCACCGCGGCCACCGTGCTGTCGCGCCCCACGGCCCGCTGCCCGTCGAACCACTTCAGGCGCACCGGCGCCCGCCACTCCGCCTCGCCGATGTCCCGCAGCAGGGCGTCCAGGCGGGCGGTCTCCGCGTCGTAGGGGGCGGCCCAGCCGGGCACGGGGATGCGGGCGGGGCGGCGGCCCAGGCACGCGGTGAGGACCCGGGAGCGCAGCTTGGGGTCGAGATCGAGGTTGTCCTGGGGGTGCAGCAGGGCGACGGCGTCCCGCAGCCGGACGGCTTCGTCCGCACAGCTCGCGCAGTCGGTCAGGTGCTCCTCGACGGCGGCCGTCTCCTCGCCGGAGCAGGCGGCCAGCGCCCAGGCGCCGAGCAGGGACTTGAGGACCTTGTGGGTGGGGGCGGCGGGCGGGGCTACCGCCTCCGGGTCGTTCGGCATGGTCGCGTGCGCCGTGTTCTCGTGCGGGGTGGACCCGGGCGGGCCGGACGGCCCGGGGCCGGGCGGAGGTGCCGCGGTCCGGTCCGCCCAGTGCGGCGTGTCCTCGGCCGGGGGTCGCTGCGGGGGTATGGAGATGCGGGGCGGCACGCCCCTGGGCTCCTCACCGGCGCCGTCGCGCCCTCCCATCCCGCTCATCGCGCGCCTCCGTGCCGGGGCGGCGGGGCCGTGCGGGGGCCGTGGTGGGCGGTGGAGAGCAATTGGAGCCCGAGCCGCAGGCGGCGTCGCGCCTCGTCCTCGGTGACGCCGAGGTCGGCGGCGGCCTGGCGGTAGTCGAGGCGGCGTAAGTAGGCGAGGTCGAGCGCGGCGCGTAAGGGGGCGGGCATGGAGGTGACGATGTAGTCGGCGCGGGCGGCGGCGGAGGCCGCGAGCACCTTCTGTTCGACTTCCTCCGGGGTGCCGGCGTCGCTCTGCGTCCGGCGTAGCCGGTCCACCGCCTGACGGTGGGTGAGGGTGGCGATCCAGGAGCGCAGCGAGCTCTGCTGGGGGTCGTAGGCGCCGGGGTTCTCCCAGACGTAGCCGAAGACGTCGCGGGTGACGCGGTCGGCGGCCGTCTCGTCGTCGAGGACGCGGTGGGCGAGGGTGTGGACGAGGGAGGCGAAGCGGTCGTAGAGCTCGCCGAGCGCCGCCGCCTCACCGTGCGCCAGCCGCTGCTGCATCCTGCGGTCCCAGCGCGGTGGTGCCTCGGTCGCCATGGTTCCCCTCCCTGCCCGCCACCGTGCGCGCGGTCCCGCGCACGGCGCGCCGCTCTGTCTTTCGAATGTAGTCGGACGGTCCGACAACGCAGTCGCCTTTGCGGCAAAGTCGGTGGGGATCGGCGGCGGATGGTATTGCCACCGTCACGTTCCGCACCGCTAAGCGATCGTTATAGATCGTAAGTGCGCGAATGTGCCGATGTGTTATGCGGGTGTGACCGTATCCAGGAGAATTCGGGGTGCGAGCTGGGCATAGGCTCGATGGGGGCCGGTGGCCACCGCTGAGTTTCACCGGGAGGCGGTCGGGCAGCCGCAACCGAGGAAGGGTCCGTTCCGGGAAACGAGTGACCGAGCGAAGGGGCTTCGAGCACGTGACGTTGAAGGTGAAGGACGCCGAGCGGGGGGACTGGGCAGTCCTCCGGGTCTCCGGTGAGATGGACCTGGTGACGTCGCCGGTGGTCCGGCAGCGCGTGCACGACGCGGTCGCCGACGGGCGGCGCAGTCTGGTGCTCGACCTCGCCGAGGTGCGCTTCTGCGACTCCAGCGGCGTCGGCGTGCTGATCGCGGCCCGCCGTCTGATGCGCTCCTGCCAGGGCCGGCTGCGGCTCATTCTGCCCGCGCAGGGCGCGGTCGACGGCTCGCACGTCAACCGCGTGCTCGCGGCCCTCGGGGTGCGCCGGCTGTTCGAGATCTACCCCGACCTGGCCGCGGCCACCCACGAGCCCCAAGAAGACCCCAAGCCCCTCTCCGCCTAGCCCCGCCCCACCCGGCCCCCTCACCCCGCCCGGACGCTTCGTCTCACCCCTCGCGCGGAAAACCGGCCCGGACGACGAAGCCGCCGTCCCCCGTCCCGTGCGCCTCCAGCGTCCCGCCCAGACTCTGCGCCCGCTCGCGCAGCCCCACCAGGCCGTGGCCGCCGCCGGGCAGATCCGGCACCGGCACGGCCGCGTCCGGCGGCCCGTTGCGGACCTCCACCAGCAGCCCCGCGGCCCCTCCCGCCGCCGTCTCGGCGACCCGCACCCGCACCCGCGCGCCCGGCGCGTGCTTGCGCGCGTTGGTCAGCGCCTCCTGCACGGTGCGGAAGGCGGCGCGCTCCACCGCCTCGGAGCGTTCCGCCGCCGGGTCGCAGGCGCTCTCGTACGTGACGTCGAGCGCGCTCATCTCGATCAGCCGCGGCAGGTCGGCCAGGCTGGGCTGCGGGGTGAGCTCCTCGGTGTCGGCGCCGGCCGCGCGCAGGATGCCCACCATGTGGCGCAGCTCCTCCAGGGTGCGCACCGACAGCTCGCGGATCCTGCGGGCCCCGTCGCGGGCCTGGTCGTCCGCCGTGCTGATCTGCACGGCACCGGCCTGCAGGCTGATGAGGCTGACCTGGTGGGCGACGACGTCGTGCATCTCCCGGGCGAGCCGGGCGCGCTCGGTGGCCAGCACCTGTTCGGCCAGGAGCCGGTCCTCGCGGGCGCGGCTGCGGGTCAGCTCGTCCAGCCGGGCGGCGAGTTCGCGGCGGGTCCGGGTGAGCAGGCCGAGGGCGACGGGGGTGGCGGCGGTGACACAGGCGTCGACGAGCTGGAGGCCCGACTCCCGGCGGTCGGCGAGGGAGAAGGCGGAGATCGGGTACGGCAGGAAGTGCGCGGCGGCCAGCAGCACCGCGCCGGCGGCGAGCAGCCGGCGGTCGGTGCGCCGGGTGGCGACGGTGTACAGCGCGATCATCGGCGCGAACCAGATGTAGCCGATGTAGATGCCCGGCAGGGTGGCCGCGTAGACGGTGAGGGGGAACCGCCGCCGCCACAGCAGCGCCAGAGCGGCGATCAGCGAGACCGCGAGGTCCAGGCCGAAGCCGGGCCCGTTGACGAGCAGCGCGTCCACGACCGCGAGCAGGACGGGCACGACGACGGGCACCGCCCGCCGCACCGCGGCGGGCACTCTCATCGCGCACCCTCGGCCCGGCCGACGGCGGGACGGCGGCCCGGGCGGGGGCCGACCAGCCCGGCGCGGTCGGCGACGATCGCCGCCTGGACGCGGTTGAGGCCGCCCAGCTTGGCCAGCAGCGCCCGGACGTGGTCCTTGACGGTGCTGGGCGCCAGGCCCATCCGCTCGGCGATCTGCGGGTTGGCCAGGCCCGCGCCGAGGTGGGTGAGGACCTCGCGCTCGCGCGGGGTGAGCGCGGACACCGCCTCGGCGGCCTTCGTCTCGGCCTCGGAAGCGAGGTAGCCGCCGATGACCGCGCGGGTCACCCCGGGGTCCAGCACGCTGCCGCCCGCCGCGAGGGTCCGCACGGCCTGGACGAGCTGTTCCGGATCGGTGTCCTTGAGCAGGAAGCCGGTGGCGCCCTCGCGCAGGGCGGCGGCGAGGTACTCGTTGGCGTCGAAGGTGGTGAGCATGGCGACGGCGGGCGGCCGGGGCAGGGTGCGCAGCGCGGCGAGGACGGTCAGCCCGTCGACGTCCGGCATGCGGATGTCGAGCAGGACGACCTCGGGGGAGCAGGCCCGCACGGTCTCCACGGCGTCGCCGCCGCCGCACTCCGCGACGACCTCGATGTCCGGGGCCGTGCCCAGGATCATCCGCAGCCCGGACCGGACGAGCTGTTCGTCGTCCACCACCGCAACACGGATCACCGACCGCTCCCTCGTCTTCTCCCCGGGTGCCGTCGTGACCGGGGCACCGCCGTTCTCCAGCCTGCCGCACCGGTCCGACAAAAACGGAGTGTGGCGCTCCACCCTCGGGGCGGTCCCACCCCCGCCGATCGGCGGGGGTGGTCCGGGACCCACGGCGGATTCCGCTTGCGTGCCCCGACCGGCAGAGTGCTCCATGCTGCATCATGCCGGGGGCCACCCCCGAACGCCGGTCGCACACGGCGCGCCAGCGCCCGCGCGCACCGGCCTCGCCCCACCCGGGCGTGCGGCAGCACACGGACGGACCGCCGCGTCCCCCACAAGCGGCGGCCTGTCCGTGTCTCTTCTTTGTCTCTTCTTTCAGCCGGGACGGTTTTTCGGCAGGGATGAGTTCTTCAGCCGGGGCGGCTTTTTCAGCAGGGACGACTTCTTCGGCCGGAACGGTTTTTCGGCGGGGACGGTGGCCCGGGGCCTCAGACCGGTGGTGCCGTCGGCGCCGGGCCCAGGGTCGTCGTGCCCGGGGCCGCGCGGTGGCCCAGGCCGGTGCGGTACGCGTCCAGGGCCGCGTCCGTCCGCCCCGTGCGCCGCAGCAGGTCGCCCAGCAGCCGGCACAGGTCGGCGAGGTCACCCGCGGCGCCCGTGCGCTCCAGGAGGGACAGGGCGGCGCAGTAGTGCTCCTCCGCCGACTCGGTGTCCCCCCGCTCCTCCGCGATCAGCCCCAGCAGCCGGTGCGCGCCGCCCGCGTGGACCGCGCCGCGCTCGGCGCCCAGCGCCGAGGGGGCGAGCAGCGGGCTCAGCAGCGCCTCCGCCTCGGCCGCCTTGCCGCGCCGCCGCAGCACGTCCGCCAGCTCCACCTCCACCTGCACCGTGAACAGTGCAGCCCGCTTGGACGCCAGCATGTCCCGGGCCGTGCGCAGCTCGCTCTCGGCGCCCTCCAGATCGCCGTCCTGGGCGCGGACGTAGCCGCGCATCCAGTGGCAGTGGGCCAGCTCGGTGCGGATGTGCAACTGCTGGTAGAGCTGCTGGGCCCGGGCCAGGGAGGCGTCGGCCTCGGGGATGCGGCCCTCGGCGATGAGGGTGCGGGCCACGCCCCGGTGCATGCTCGCGACGAGCGCGGGGTCGGCGACCTGCGGGGCGAGGGCGAGCGCCAGCTCCGCGGCGTGGGAGGCCCGGGCGTGGGCGCCCATGTCCATGTAGGGGGCGATGGAGGCGGTGTACAGGAGCAGCAGCGCGTCCGGGTCGTGCAGCCCGGAGGCGTTCAGCTCGTCGACGGCGGTCTCCAGCAGGTAGCAGGCGTAGCGCAGTTCGCCCGCGAGGAGGTGGGCCGTGGCCCGGCCGCGCAGGGCGGGGACGCGGCGCGGCAGGGGCTCGTCGGCCAGGAGCTGTTCGGCGGCGGCGAAGCGGTCCCGGGCCTCGGTGAGGTCCCCGGCGTCCAGGGCGCAGTCGCCGAGGCCGAGGAGCGCGGTGGCCTGCTCGGGCCCGAGGCCGAGCTCGACGGCCTCCTCGTACAGGGCCGCGAACAGGGCGGCGGCGTCCTCGGCGGCACCGGTGGCCAGGGCCCGCCGGGCGTCGGTGAGCCGCATCCGCAGCTCCGCGGCCAGCTGGGGGGAGCGGCCGGTTCTGAGCTCGTCGACGGTGATGCCCAGGCGCTCGGCGAGGTGGCGCAGCGCGGTGTCGGACGGGCGTACCTTGCCCGCCTCCAGGGTGGAGACGTACGCCGCGGTGTAGGCGGGTTCGGCGAGCTGTTTCTGGGTGAGGCCCAGCTCCGTGCGCAGCCGCAGCACGCGCCGGCCGATGTCGGCGGGCTCGCCGGCCCGTATGCGGTGGGTGCTGTTCTCGGCCACTGCTGCCCCTCGGTTGGTAACGCCTTTGACTATCGCCGTAAAACGCCCCGCGCGGCGCCGGAATGGTCCGCTTCACGCCGGACGAACCGAACAACGCCGAACGAGCCGATCGAAGTCGAACAAACTCATCGGACAAGCCGACTTCTGCGCCGTTCACGTGATGATGGAGCCATGCCACAGCACATCGGACAGAGGGCCGCCGGGGCGGCGGTCTTCCGCCAGCCGGGACTCCTCCTCACCGACCACCACTTCGACGTACCGCTCGATCATCAGGATCCCGGTGGCGAACACATCCGCCTCTACGCCCGCGAAGTCGTCGCCACCGGCCGGCAGGGCGACGACCTGCCCTGGCTGCTCTACCTCCAGGGCGGCCCCGGCTTCGCCGCAGGCCGTCCGCTCGGCCGGGAGAACTGGCTCGACCGCGCCCTGGACGACTACCGCGTTCTCCTCCTCGACCAGCGCGGGACCGGACGCTCCACCCCGGCCGACCGGCAGACGCTGCCTCTGCGCGGCACCCCGGCCGAACAGGCCGACTACCTCGCCCACTTCCGCGCTGACGCCATTGTCCGCGACTGCGAGCTGATCCGGGCCCGGCTGACCGGCGGCCGGCCGTGGACGGTCCTGGGCCAGAGCTTCGGCGGCTTCTGCGCCGTCACCTACCTCTCGTACGCCCCCGAAGGGCTCGCGGAGGTCCTGATCACGGGCGGGCTGCCGTCCCTCGACGCCGACGCGGACACCGTCTACCGGGCCGCCTACCCGCGCATGGAGCACAAGAGCCTCACCCACTACGCCCGCTACCCCGGCGACGAGGAGGCCGCCCGGCGCATCGCCGCCCACCTCGCGGAACGCGAGGAAGTGCTGCCCGACGGGACGCTCCTGACCGTGGAGGCGTTCCAGCAGCTCGGCATCCTCCTGGGCACCGGTGACGGCTCGCACCGGCTGCACTACCTCCTGGAGGACGCCTTCGTGGACACCCTCGCGGGCCCCCGGCTCTCCGACACCTTCGCCGAGCAGGCCGCGGCGGTCCTCTCCCGCGCCCACTGCCCTCTCTACGCAATCCTCCACGAGGCCATTTATGCCCAGGACGGGCGGCCGACGCACTGGTCGGCCGAGCGGGTCCGCGCGGAATTCCCGCAGTTCGACCGGCCCTTCGAACCGGGCGCGCGCTTTCTGTTCACGGGGGAGACCGTCCACCCCTGGATGCTGCGCACCCACCCCGCCCTGCGCCCCTTGCGCCACACCGCCGAACTCCTCGCCGAACGCAAGGGCTGGACCCCCCTCTACGATCCCGACCGCCTCGCCCGCAACACCGTCCCCGTCGCCGCCGCGATCTACCACGACGACCTCTACGTCGACACCGCGCACTCCCTGCGGACGGCCCGCGCCATCGGCGGCCTGCGCACCTGGGTGACGGACGAGTATGAGCACGACGGGGTGCGGGCCGGGGGCCGCGCGGTGCTGGACCGGTTGCTGAGGCTGGTACGGGACGAGGCGTAGCCGCCCGGTCACCCGCGTTCGCCTCCCGCACGCGCTCGCGCCGCATCCATTGCCCGGGGTTCCTCCAGCCTCTACGTTAAGCGGCGCCTTAACGCGACTTGACTCACCACTTACACAGCGGTGGGTCACGGGAGGACCCCCCATGCGCAGACGCATATCCCTCGCGGCCGGTGTCGCCCTCACGGCGACGCTGGCCGCCACTCTCACCACGACAGCCTCCGGCGCCACGCCGACACCTGAACGCACCCAGCACGTCGAGTACTTCACCGGCCCCGACGGCCACCCCCGACACACCACCGTCCACGCGTCCCCCACCCCGGCCCGTCCGCTGCGTCCGTCGGCCGCCGGTGACGGGGCCGTGACGCCGCTCGTCACCAACGGCCCGGTCGGCAGCACCCTCGATGTCGTCGTCATCGGCGACGGCTACACCGCCGACCAGCAGGACGACTTCCACGCCGACGCCCGCGCCAAGTGGGCGAAAATCTCTGCCGTCGAGCCGTACGCCTCCTACGGCAGGCTCTTCAACGTCTGGGCGGTCGACGCCGTGTCCAAGGAGTCGGGCGTCTCCGGCGACCCCGCCCGGGGCGTCGTACGCGACACCGCTCTGCGGTCCGGGTTCTTCTGCGACGGAATCGAACGTCTTCTGTGCGTCGACACCGGCCGGGTCGAGTCCTACGCGGCGAAGGCACCCGCCGCCGATCTCGTCGTGGTGCTGTCCAACTCCACCAAGTACGGCGGCGCGGGCTACAACGACGTGGTCTCACAGGTCGGTTACGACGGCATCGCCACCGCCTCCTCCGACCACGCGAAGTCCGACCAGGTCGCGGTGCACGAGATGGGCCACTCCCTCGGCAAGCTGGCCGACGAGTACCAGTACGACGAGTACGGCACCTACACCGGCCCCGAACCGGCGGACGTCAACACCTCCAAGCTCACGGCCGCGCAGCTGACGGCCCAGCGGAAGAAGTGGTTCCGCTGGGTCGGTGAACCCTCGCCGGACGGTGGCCCGGTCGGCGCGTTCGAGGGCGGCGGCTACTACCCCAAGGGCCTCTTCCGGCCCACCGAAAATTCTCTGATGCGCACCCTGGGGCAGGAGTTCAACCTGCCGGGCCGCGAGGCGATGATCGCGGGCTTCTACCGTCACGCGAGCGTGCTGAGCAGCGATACCGCGGCCGGTGGCCCGGTGCGGCGCGGGGAGCGGATCACGGTCCGGCCGGCCGCCGCCACGGTGACCGTGCGCTGGTACGTCGACGGGCGTGAGGCGTTCGCGGCCCGCGGCCGTACGAGCGTCACTCCGCGGTCCCTGGGCGTCCCGGCCGACGGCCGCCGGCACACGGTGACGGCCAGGGCCGCCGACACCACGGGCGCGGTCCGCGACCCGGGCCTGAAGGAGCGCCTGACCGGTTCACTGAGCTGGCGGGTCGTGCCTTAGGCGCCCCCAGGGGGTGAGTTCCCCCCCCCGGACGGGGGGGGGGGTGGGGGGGGGCGGCCCGGCCCCCCCCCGCCGGGGCGGGGGGGGCCCCCCCCCCGCGCCCCGAAACGGCGGGGGGGGGGGGAGAGGTGGAG
>NZ_JBEYZW010000143.1:0-9314 GCF_040646215.1 Streptomyces sp. NPDC046215
CAGGCACAAGGTCATCCGACACCCGCACAACTCTGCCGCCACCGAGCCCGCCTGCCAAGACCATCCACCGGGCGCATTCTGAAATGACCAGTAAGCGGTCCCCCACCGATCCGAGCTCGTCCGCAGAGAGGGTCGGATCGGGACCGTGCGAATAGAAGGTCTCGTCCAGCAATCCCCTTGCTGGACGAGACCTTCGGCTGGCCTCTCCAGTCGTGAAACGTTGCGCACCCACAGGCCGCCGCGAGCCGCGAGCGCCGGGGCTTCTGGATCTCGGTCATGCCCAGCACGTCCACGTAGAACCGGCGGCACCCTCCTCTTCGCCGGGCGGCGGTGCAAGCTGCACGTGGTGCAGCCCGAAACCGAAGGGCGACGTCGCCTCTGTGGCCGCGTAGGGCCGTACGCGCTGAGAGGGTGCGGGGGGATCCTGGCCGTCGGGCGCGCCGAGCGCTGAATGGCACCGCCTGTGCGGGGAGACTTCACGCAGGGTGGGCGCCGACGGTGACGAACGGATAATCCGGTCGTTACACAGCCCATGAAGATGATCTCGCGGAGTCTCGGTCTGGCCGCCGCAACCGGCATTCTGCTGGCGGTGACTGCACCGGCTCACGCCGCCGACGTTTTGGACCTGGTCAATGCCAAGCGCATCCCCGTGTCCGTCCTCTCCTCGGGCAACACCAGCGCTGACAACATCAATGTCGTCAGCGTCCAGCCGAACAGCATCGGTCCGTGGGTGAACAGTGTGGTCGAGGATGGGCCGCGCCCGTACGAGGAGGATGTAGTAGAGGCACTGCTCGCCACCCTGATCGGCCACGACTACGAGGAGTAGACATTCCGTGCCGGCCCGGGGCGTGAGTGGCGGCAGCGAGCTGCGGACACGGTCTGAACGCTCTCACGCAGGCGGCAGATGGGTGACCCGCTCCGGCCTCGCCCCCGGGTCGGGGCCGCCGGTTCTTCGTCCTGACCCATGGGGCCAGGACGAAGACACACGCTCACGGCCCCTCAGTCGAGACAGAACTCGTTTCCCTCGACGTCCTGCATCCCGAGGCACGACTCGTTGAAGTCGTCCGCACGCAGGAGGCGCCCGCGCACCGCGCCGAGCGCGACCAGTCGTGCGCACTCGGCCTCCAGTGCGGCGACGCGTTCTTCACCCACGAGCCCGGTGCCGACCCGCACGTCAAGATGAACCCGATTCTTGACGACCTTGCCTTCGGGAACGCGCTGGAAGAACAGGCGCGGGCCCACACCCGAGGGATCCACGCAGGCGAACGCTGAACCCTGACGCTCAGGCGGCAGCGAGCGATCGAAATCGTCCCACGTAGCGAATCCCTCCGGTGGCGGCGGTACGACATACCCCAACGCCTCGCACCAGAAACGAGCGACGCGCTCAGGTTCTGCGCAGTCGAAGGTGACTTGGACCTGCTTGATAGACGCCATCCGCCCACCGTAGTGGCTCGTGCTGTTTCACCGAACCCCTGGGGTGTTACCGCCGCGCGGGTCGAGGTCTCCCGAGGCACTCGCGGGACATGAGTAGTGCCAACGGACCAGATCGCCTGAGCTCCGGGGGAAGGGGCCCATGCGCACGAGGCGGTTCGTCGTCAGTGGCCGCCGCTGGGGGTATCGCAACCGGAGTGGTCCGGGTAGCCGCCGAATGATTCCGCCCGGGTGGAGTCGCGGTTCATGGTGCCCTCCACGCACAGCTGCGAGGCGTCGACCTCGATGAGGAAGCCGACCCCGGTGGGTCCGTTCTCGTACGATCGCACCTTCCCGGCGGGGTAGCCGAGGCCGGTGAGCGCACTGCGGGTGTGTTCCGGGGCGAAGTCGCCGCGCTTGCGCAGCGGTTCGAGGGCGGCCTCGATGCGCCCGACGGCCGCAAGCCCGTCGCAGCGGCGCCGGCCGTGCAGCGGGAGAGGGACTCTGAAGCCGTGGTTCTCGGCATAGTGGTCACCGGGTTCCGCCGGGCCCGAAGTGTCCGCCGCCGGCGGTGGTGTCGGCGTGGGGCTCTCGCCGGGGCAGGGGAAGTCCGCCGGTCTGCTCGGCGTCGATAACCCGGTCGGCGTGGGATCCGAATGGCGGTACGCATCGGCAGTATCCCCCGGCTGCTGGGTTCCGCATCCCGCCGTCAGCACAGCCAGCACTGCCACCGGCAGCAACCCGCGCCGGGCCCCCATTGTCCTGATTATCGTCATCCCCCGATCTTCTCTCGCACGGCGGCGGGAGTCACGAGCGGGTGGGCAGGTGCATTGTTCGCAGGCGGTGCGGCCGGCGCGTGCGGAGCAGGAGGCGGCCGGGACGGGCGGGCAGCAGCGTCGTTGCTGGGGGGCGTGCGGATCAGCCGCCCTGGCCGGCGCTGCCCATCGGGCCGACCTTCACCGGGGAACCGGGGCTCTCCGTGACGGGCAGCGTGGCGGCGCCCGGCCAGGCGAGAGTGACCGTCTTCCTCTCGTTCGGCGGGGTCACCAGCAGCCCCGTGACGCGGACGCCGGACCCACCCGAGGTGTTGACGGGGTAATTGATGCCGAAGAACGTCGACTGCCCGTTCTTGAGAACGGTCGAGGGGGCTTTCTCGCCAGTGCGCTTCGCGGAAAGCGACCCCGCGTTGGTCTTCAGATCGACGCCCGCGTAACCGGATATGGCGCAGTCGCGGCCCCCGCGGTTCTTCAGCTGCACCACGACGGTGCCATCGGGGTCGCCGTCGATGGTGTTGTCCTTCGCCGTGATCTCCAGCGCGTCAGTACGGCACTTGGCGGTGTTGCCGTCCTCGCGGGCGCCGGTCCCGGTGGTCGCGCCCTGTCCGCGGGAGGGCTTCCCGGCGTCGTCCTTCGCGCTGCCCTGAGCCGAACTGCCGGAACTCGAACCGCCGGAACTCGAACTGCCGGGTCCCGAAGCGCCGCCTGAGGAAGGCGCGGAGGACGCGGAGGACGGGTCGCTCTGTCCCGCGCTGTCGTCGCCGTTCTGGCAGGCCGTGAGCGAGAGGCCCGCCGTAATGGCCAGGACGGCGAAGGTGAGCTGGTGAACGCGCATCGTTTCTGCCTCAATATCGGTTGTGGGGCGTCGGCCGCCCGGTACGAGTGGGTATGAGCGAGCGTTCCTGATCACCAGGATGCACCCGCCCCGGCGCACCGTTCCGCCCAACCGCCCTCTAATACATTCCTGTTACACGCAGCCGGGCGCGACACGCACGGCCACCGGGCAGACACCCCGCCACCGCCCGCTATCCGCGCCCATGGGCTCATCGAGGGCCTGAGGCCGCTGCGGGCGAGCATGGCGCGGCGGCCGGATCAGCTCCACGGCCTCGCCCGTTCAGCCGGACGCGCAATTAGGGTGCGCTGGGACAGACCGTTGTCGAGTGCCGCGGACGCTCCAGGGTGAATCTGTCTTTCCTCCGGAGCTGATCGGCCGATATCCCCGATGATGGAATCCGCACAGGCAACGGATCGCGCAACGCTGGGAGTACGCACATGGTGGTGGAGGCCGGTACGCAGGAGGAGCGCATCGTGGGCCGGGTATGGACCGTGCGCCTGGACCCCTACGGCCGCCCGTCCGCCGGCACAGTCCGGCTTTCCTGCTCCCGCCCGGCCTGCGCCGATCAGCACCTGCCCAGCACCGCCGCGGGCCGCAAGGCCGCGATCGAGCACATCAGCATGCACCTTGCCCACATCCGCGAGGGCGGCGGGCCGCGCCCGGGAGCCTGGTGCGGCTGCCGTGCCGCTGACTGCGCGTGGCACACCCCCGACGCGGGCCCCCTCCCGGGAAGGCGGGCCGGGGCGCGGCCGTTGACGGGGTCGGTACGGTGCGGGGGCCCGGTGGTCCTGGCGGCGTACGCCGATCGCGCCGGGCGGCTGTGGCGGATCGCCGAGATCTGCGCGCGCTGCGCGGCCGCCACTGCCGGCTGCCGTGTCCTGGACACCGCGGCGTCCCCGCCCCGCCGCGCCCCGGACGAGCCCGGCACGAGTCATGAGGCGGACCAGCGACCCGTGGGCGGCACGGCCGCGAGTGGTATGGCGGCCGTGTTCTCCGACGGCGGCTCCTCCCCCGCCTCCCCCCTGACCGGCGCTTCTTCCCCGGCTTACCCGGCTTCCCAGGCCGCTGGGCCGGCTCCGGTGCAACGCACCCGCGCCGCCTCACCGGACGGAACGCCGCGGCGGGCGAAACGGCGGGCGAAGATCGCGCAACGGACCGTTCCTCTCGACCTCCAGCCCGACGCGCTGCGCGAGGAACTCATCGAGCTCGGCGACGCCTTCCGCGACTATCAACGGAGCACCGAACCCGACCTCGCCCTCCTCGCCGAGCTCCACGAACGCAAGGCCCGTGCGTTCGCCTTATGGGCCGACGTCACCGGCGACGCGTCCCTGCACCAGGAGGCGAAGCGCGCCGAGACTGCCGCGCAGACCACCCGTGACATGCACGCCAACCGTGCCGGCCTGCTGGACGGGGACGGCCCGGCGGTGGATCGGCTGCTGACCCGCAGTCATGCCGTGCACGCCCGGACCGTGCTGGACTACGTCCAGGCGCACGCCCCGTATCACGAGGCCGAAGTGCACCTCGCGGTGCTCCTCTTCACCCTGCGGGCCGCGCGCGCGGGCACCGGAAACGTCACCGGACAAGACCTCACCAGTTGGCTGTCCGGCAACGCCGAGCAGGTGCTGGAACGGCTCATCACAGCCGAGTGGCTGCATCTGCCCGGCACGGTCGCCGAAGCACTCGCCTCGCGGCCTGAAGATCCCACCGCAATCACCGTCCCCACGCTGCTGCCGGAGCAGGGCCGCCCGTTCGACTTCGGCAAGACCACCCGCTCCAAAATCTCCGGATGGGCCCAGAAGGCCGTCGGGGACCGAAAGCTCCGCAAGAAGAAACTGGGCGCCGCCACACGGCTCCTCGCCGTGTACACCGCCGCCCACACCCAACCCGACGGCCGACTCGGATCCGCCGAGGACGACGGACTCCACCTGGAAAAGGTCGCCGCGTTCTGCGCCCTGGACCCCGAGGACATCGCCGAGCACGCCGGGCTGCTGATCGCCGCCGACTGGCTCAGCGAAGCCGACACCACTCAGGGCAAGCTGCGCGGACAGCTCACCGAGCGGGTCCTGCCGCTCGGAGGACTGCTATAACGGGCCCCCCGAGGCCACGGAACGGCGCGCCGGCTGTGCGGTGCGCCGGGTCGGCATCCCCGCATCTTATTTTGCGAGAGCGAATTTGCGTTTTTGCATTTGCTCGTTCGGGTAAACGTGGCAGCTTCACTACGCCCCGTATCTTCGGTACGCCTGCGCGCGGGCCGGAGACCGGGAGGCCGCCGAGCGTGCGGTGGCGGTGGCCTTCGGCGAGTTGGACACCGCTTGGGCCCTCGCGCTGCGCAGTCCCTGTCCGGCAGCGTTCGCCTGGCGTCTGCTCAGCCGCGCTGTTACCCGGCAGGTTCCTGCGCCGCCCCGGCGCGCGGTGCGCCCGTCTCCTGCCGCGGAGGAGCCTCTGGCTGACGCGGTGTTGCTGCGCGACGGCCTGGGGATGTCGATAGAGGAGACCGCCGCCCTGATGGGAACGGACGGCCCCTGCGTTCGTGCGCTGCTGCGGAAAGCCGAACGCGTCTCCGAGCCGGCGACGGCCTCACCGCCGGTCAGTACCTTGGATCCGCCGATCTGCGGAAGCCGACATCGCTCTCGCGGGCGTCTTGTTTTCCTCGCCCCCCGTTCGGGGGACTGGTCCCGGAGCAGGGGTCTCCCTACCATGGGGCACTTCGTCAGCTCAGGCATTCTCTGGCCTAGGCATCAGGGGGACAGATGGCCCGCGGAGCAAACCCGCCGACCCATGCTATTGATGTGACCACGCCAAGCGTGGCGCGGATGTACGACTGGCTGCTGGGCGGGGTGGAGAACTACGACTCCGACCGCACGGCATGCCAGGACCTGCTGCGTATCGCACCGAGCACCCAGCTCCTCGCCCGCAACAACCGCGCTTTCCTGCAGCGCGTGGTCCGGGTGCTCGCCGAGGAATACGGGGTGGAGCAGTTCGTCGACCACGGCTCAGGTCTGCCCAGTCAGGACAACGTCCACCAGATCGCCCAGCGCATCAACCCCGACTGCCGGGTCGTCTATATCGACAGCGACCCCATCGTGCTCGCGCACGGCCGCACCACCTTGCAGGAGAACAAGAACACGGCTGTCATCCAGGCCGACATGAGGAATACCGACGCGATCTTCACGCACGCAGAGACCCGTCGGCTTATCGACTTCGAGCGGCCGGTGGCCGCCCTGTTCGTCTCCGTCCTGCACTGCCTGGAAGACCGGGACGACGAACATGACCCCGTCGCCCTGATCAAGCGGGTCGCAGCGAAACTGGCGCCCGGCAGCTTCATGGTGATCTGCCAGCTCGTCAGCGACAATGCCCGCGTGCGGGACGGCGTCACCCAGCTGATGCACCAATGCACCGGTGGCATGTGGGGTCGCGTCCGCGAACCCGAAGAAGTCCGTGCCTACTTCGACGGCATGGAGATTCTCGACCCCGGCCTGGTCGATGTCGTCGACTGGCGGCCCGACACTCCCCCGCCGCCGCCCGCGCAACGCGCCACCGACTGGATCGAATGGGGCGGCCTCGCACGGCTGTAAGCCCGGTCAGCCTCGGTCGATCTCGGTCCACCTCGGTCAGCAGATGCGGCGGCGGTACTGCTCGGCGGTCTTCTTCAGCATCCGGTCCGTCTCCTCGCGGGTCGCCGCCACATAGCCCAGCTCGTTCAGCACGAGCCGGTACTGATCCACTTCTTTCGGCCGCGTGCGGTACACCGCGCTGTCGATGTGCTCGACATAGACCAGCTCCGCGGGCCCGCCGTCACCGAAGCGCAGGTGAGTGATCGGATATGTCGGCGCGACGTCCGCGCTGTGCTCGAATTCCACGATCCGGACGTTGACGTTCTGCACCTCCGCGGCGCGGCGCAGGTATTCCAGCTGCTCATACATCACTGCCGCCCCGCCCACCGGACGGCGCAGCACCCCCTCGTCCAGCAGCGCGACCACCCGGGGAACCTCCCTGGACAGCATCAACTGCCGGCGCATCCGCAGCTTCACCCGCTTCTGCACCACCGCCTCGTCCGCGCCGGGCATCGCCGCCCTGACCAGCACACTGGCGTAAGCCTCCGTCTGCAGAAGACCCGGGACGACGTGGTTCTCGTAGGTGTGGATCTCCTGCGCCGAGCCTTCCAGGGCGATCAGGCGCTTGAGGAAATCGGGAGTGACGTCGCTGTACTGCTGCCACCACTCGTTGTGCTGCGCCTGGTGGAGCAGGGTTTCGATGTCCTTGATCTGCTCGGCGCCGGCTCCGTAGAACTGCACGAGGTCATGGACGTCGCGTTCCTTGGGCGGGCTCTCCCCGCGCTCCAGCCGGCTCACCTTCGACACCGAGCCGCGGATGACCGGCGCCACGTCCTTGAGCCCCAGGCCCCGCTCCTGGCGGAGAATCCGCAGCTGCGCACCGATCAGGCGTGCGGCGGCTTCCCGCTTCGCCCCCTCCATCGGAATGACCGAGGCTTCGACATCGGGCTCGGCGGGTTTGCGAACGGCGGACATCCAGACTCCCGTTGAGACCTGAGGAGAGAAGGCAGCTCTTCAGACTGGAGGCTGGATGCCCGCCGGGCCAAGCTATGGCCAGAACATCTCAGACGGCTATCACATGATCAGGTGGTCGAATTCGGCATTCTTGGCGCCGTCGAGGAACGCCGCCACCTCCTCACGCGTGTACACCAGCGCAGGCCCCTGGGGGTGGCGGGAGTTGCGCACCGCGACCGCCCCCTCCGGAAGCTCGCCAACTCCACACAATTGCCGCCCCCCACGCTGGCGCGGCTCTTGACCCACACCGCCCCGCTGATCTCGTCGGCGGCTACACCATTCTCGAACGGCACGCAGGCCCACCCTTCCCGGTGATCGGCTGCCCTGCCATCCATCAGGCACACGGTAAGAATCGCGTCGGTGGCCGTCCGGCCGCCGGTTCGAGCCCGCGCCGCATCTACTCCGGGGGCCAGCAGGGCACGTGGTCAGTGGCGGCGGCTACCGGATCGCCGGCCCCGACAACACCCACGCGCTCGCCAGCAACCTCATTCCCGACCAGGCGAATCTCCGGTTCGTCCGAGCAGTTCGGAACAGGAGCTGGGCTCCCTTCGGTCTGCACAGGATCCCCGCCGGGTCGGGGCGCTACTGGTGTCCCGCTATCCATTGGGTCGTTGACAGAACATGTGGTCGTGGCCGGGATCGGCAGGGCGGTCGAAGACCGGGGGCGCAGGGGGCGACGTGGCCGGGACCAGGGCCCGGGTCCGGCGCATCGGACGCCTCTACGCCGTGCTCACCTTCGGTGGGATGGCGGCCACGGTGTACTTGGCCTACCGCGGCGGTGGACTGGACGCGGCACTGCCTGCTTTACCGCCCACGTTCGCCGTAGCCTTCCTGACGTGGGCCGCCTACCGGGACGATCGCAGCGAGGCCGCGCGACGTGCGCTCCCGGCGGTCGCCGAGGAACTGGCCGGAGCCGTGCAGGTGCAGTGGAGCGCCGAGCTCGGACGGCGCCTGCTCGTCCGGCCGCTTCCCCCTACGGTCTCCTGGACCGCGGCACCAGCGGAGTTGTCGGTTCCGTGGCGGGAGTTGACCAAGGCGGCCAGGAGGTGGCCGGGTGGGCCGCCCTCAAACCCCGCCGACTGGGCCACCGGGCCCGCCGGGCTGGAGGGCCAGGAAGAGGAGATCGCCGAGGTCTTCCTGCACCGGGTCCCCACCCGTCGTCTGGTCCTGCTCGGGGAGCCGGGCTCGGGGAAGACGATTCTCCTGGTACGGCTGTTACTGGGCCTGCTCGAGAGGCGCGGCGTCGGTGGAGGCCCGGTGCCGGTCCTCTTCTCCGTGGCGAGCCTGGAGCCGGGACCGGACCCGGTCCGTGACCGGGAGGACGCTCTCTACACGTGGATGGCCGGACAACTGGAGCGGGACCATCGGACGCTGGCCGATCCGGCCCCACCCGCGTACGGCGACGTGAGCCTCGCCCGCGCACTGCTGGACAGCAAAATGATCATTCCCGTGCTGGACGGCTTCGACGAACTGCCCGATGAGCGGCGCAGACGGGCGATGGCGGTCGTGAACGGCTCACTGCCGCTGGACCAGCCGATGGTGCTCTCCTGCCGCTCCACCGAGTACCGACGAATGCTGCGGCACGCGGCCCCGCTGGCAGACGCGGCCGCGATCGAACTCCGCCCGCTCGACAGCGCGGAGGTCGGCGCAGCTGGCGCCGTCCCGGGCCGCCACGGTCAAGGCGTTCGCGCAGGCCCTGGCCGACCGGCACGGCGTGACCGTGTG
>NZ_JBEYZW010000144.1:0-9079 GCF_040646215.1 Streptomyces sp. NPDC046215
CCTGCGGGTGGGTCCTCTATCGCGGGTGGGGCTGTTGTGGCTGAGCTCAGCCGAATCAGCCCGTCCGGCGTTTGAGGACACCGCCGCGCAGCGGTGGTGCACCCCCACGACCCGCCGGAGCGGAACCCGGCTCAGCGCCCCCGCCGCGCCCCGAAGAACAGCGAACCTCCGGCCAGGAGCAACGCGAACGCGGCGGCGCCGATGGCGAAGAGGTGGCGCTGGGAGCCGGTGTCGGCGAGGGCGGGCCCTTGGCCCGCGTCCTGCCCTTCCCGCTCGCCGCCGCCCGTGGCCCCGGCGGGCCGGCCCGCGGCGCCTCCGACGCCGAAGGCGTAGTCGTTGGACTCCCCCACCCAGTCGCCGTCGGCGCCCCGCCGCTGCACGGTGGTGACGTTGGCCGTCACCCGGCCTTCGGGGGCGCCCTCGGTGAAGGCGAGGCGCACCCGCACGGGGACCGCGCCGCGCGCGGGCACGGAGAAGCCGGGGAACTCGGGTGACCGGCCCTCGAAGACGCCGACGTTCTCGGCCTCGTCGGTGCGCTCGAAACGGACCGGCCGCCAGCGGGAGGCGGTGGGGTCGTAGAAGTCGAGGCGGATGTCACCGGGCCGGAGCACCCGGCCCCGGTCGGCGAGGACCGCGACGGGGTGCACGTTACGGCACTCGGTGCCGGTGGCGTTGCGCAGCTCCAGCCGCCAGGTGCGCGGGGCGCCGCCGCGCTCGTAGGCGTCGGGGCCGCCGCTCAGCCGGGTGGTGATGGGGAAGGTGGCGCTGCCGGGGGTGGCACAGCCGGCGTGGACGGGGGCGCGGTCGCGGGGGTGCTGGGGGGACGCGGGTGCCGCCGTCGAGAGGACCGCGAGGGCGGCGGCGCCGATGACGAGCACGCGGGGCAGGGTCATCGCTTGGCCTTTGCGGGTGTGGGTCCGAGAACGTCAGGAACATCCCACCGCCGGGGCCGGTGCCACGGCCCGGCACGGCCGGGTACGTCCGACTGGCCGTCACATACCGCCCGATGTGACTACCTTCGTTTCATCCGATGAACAGAGGAACTGGCCCGGCGGGTCCCGGGCGCACCACCGCTGCGCGGCGGCGTCCTCAGCTCCCCCGGCTACCGCTACCGGCCACACCAAACCGCTCCGGCCCCGAAGAGCCGCGCGAGGACGAGCTCGGCGGCGCCCTCGACCACGGTGCGCCCGCCGCCGGGGGTGACGGCGACCGGAACCGCGCCGGCGAGGACGGCGCGCACGCCCCGCGCGTACGGATCCGGGTCGGCCAGCACCGTCCGGCCGCCGAGCAGTACGAGGTCGATGTCCAGCAGCCGGACGAGGTTGGCGGCGCCCACTCCGAGCAGGTGGGCGGCGCGGGCGGGGTCCCCGGCGGCGACGGCGGCCAGGCAGAGGGCCTCGATGCACCCGTTGTTGCCGCAGGGGCACGGGGGGCCGTCGAGCTGGAGGACCTGGTGCCCGAACTCCCCCGCGCCGGTGCGCGCGCCCCGGTGCACGGCCCGGTCGAGTACGAGCCCGGCGCCCAGGCCCGTCCCGAGGTGCAGATAGGCGAACGAGCCGACGCCGGGGGCGCCGCGCAGGGCCAGGCCGAGCGCGGCGGCGTTGGTGTCCTTGTCGAGGACGACGGGCACGCCGAGCCTGCGGGCGAGCGCGTCCCGCAGGGGAAAGCCGTCCCACTGGGGGAAGCCGGTGACCTTGTGCAGCACGCCCCCGCGGTGGTCGAGCGGGCCGGGCGCCGCGACGCCGACGCCGAGCGGCGCGGCGCCCGCGCCCCCGACGAGGGCCCGCACCTCCCCCGTCGCCGCCTCCAGCACCGCGTCCGCGCCGGCACCGAAGGCGAGCGGCGCGGTGCGCGTGGCGACCTCGGCCCCGGCGAGGTCGACGAGGGTCGCGGTGAGGGCGTCGCGGTCGAGGTGGAGGCCGACGGCGTGGGCGCCGCCGGGCACCAGGCGCAGGACGGTGGCCGGCTTGCCCCCGGTGGAGGCGCGGCGGCCCGCCTCGGTGGCGAGGCCGGCGGCCCGCAGCCGCGCGGTGATCTTGCTGACGGCCTGCGGGGTCAGCCCGGTGCGCGCGGCCAGCTCGGCCCGGCTGGCGCCCTCCGCGCCCGCGCCCCGCAGCAGACCCAGCACGGCGGCGGCGTTGTGGTCGCGCAGTGCGGTCAGATTGGCGCCGGTCGAGCCTGGGGTGCCGGAGGCGCCGGGTGAGCTGGTGGGGCTGATGCTGTTCACAGGGACCATTGTCGCGTTCGCTTGCACTTTGGCAACAGCGTTGCCAAAGTGGGCGGCATGGATGACACCACGGGCAGCCCCCGTCACTCCCGCGCCCCGTTCCGCGTCGGCCTCATCGGTTACGGCCTCGCGGGCTCCGTCTTCCACGCCCCGCTGATCGCCGCCACCGACGGCCTCGCCCTCGACACCGTCGTCACCGCCGACCCCGGCCGGCAGCGCCAGGCCGTCGCGGAGCACCCCGGCGTCCGGACGGTCGACAGCGCGGACGCCCTCTTCGCCCGCGCCGGGGAGCTCGACCTCGTCGTCATCGCCTCCCCCAACCGCACCCACGTCGCCCTCGCCCGGACCGCCCTCGAAGCGGGGCTGGCCGTCGTCGTGGACAAACCGCTCGCCGCGACCGCCGCCGAGGCCGAGGAGCTGGCCGCGCTCGCGGGGGCGCGCGGCCTGCTGCTGAGCGCCTTCCAGAACCGGCGCTGGGACAACGACTTCCGCACGGTCGAACGGCTGCTCCGTGACGGGGCGCTCGGCGACGTCCTGCGCTTCGAGTCCCGCTTCGAGCGCTGGCGGCCCGTGCCCAAGGGCGGCTGGCGCGAGTCCGGCGACCCGGCGGAGATCGGCGGGCTGCTCTACGACCTGGGCAGTCACGTCGTCGACCAGGCCCTCGCCCTCTTCGGCCCCGCCGCGACGGTCTACGCGGAGACGGACGTGCGGCGCCCGGGCGCCGAGGCCGACGACGACACGTTCATCGCCCTCACGCACACCAATGGCGTCCGCTCCCACCTGTGGGTGAGCGCCACGACCGCCCAACTCGGCCCGCGCTTCCGCGTGCTCGGCAGCCGGGCGGGCTATGTGAAGTACGGCCTCGACCCGCAGGAGGCGGCCCTCCGCGAGGGCCGGCGCCCGGGTGACGACGGTGCGGCCTGGGGCGTCGAGCCCGAGTCCGCCTGGGGCCGGCTCGGCGCGGGGGAATCGCCGGTGACGGGCGGCGGCGAGCCCGTCCCGACCCTCCCCGGCGACTACCCAGCCTTCTACGCGGCGATCACCGACGCCCTGCGCACGGGCGGCCGGCCGCCCGTCACCGCCCTGGAGGCCGCGGCCACGCTGCGCGTCCTGGAGGCGGCCCGCGTCTCGGCGACGGAGGCCCGCACGGTCCGCCTCGGGGAGTCGGCATGAGCGAGGGGACGGCACGGACGGAGGCGTCGGAGGCAGCGGAAGGGACGGAGGTGACGGAGACCGAGCGTCTGGAGGCACACGAACGGCGCCTGGTCTTCGACCGGTTCGGCAACGACGACGCGTGGGAGCTCGGCTCGCTCCTCGTCCGGCTCGCCCGGGAGCGGGGCGCCGCCGTCGTGGTCGATATCCGGCGGGGCGCGCAGCAGCTCTTCCATTACGCGCTCCCCGGCACGTCGGCCGACAACGACGCCTGGATCGACCGCAAGTGCCGGGTCGTCGAGCGGTACGGCGAGTCGTCGTACCTGGTCGGCGCCCGTTTCCGGGCCAAGGGCCGCACGTTCGAGGACCATTCGCGCCTGGACCCGGACCGCTACGCCGCCCACGGGGGCGCGTTCCCGGTCCGGCTGCGCGGCACGGGCGTGGTGGGGACGATCGCGGTGTCCGGCCTGGCCCAGGGCGACGACCACCAGCTGGTGGTGGAGGCGCTGGAGCGCTATCTGCACGCGTGACGGCTCTCGGTCGGCCCCTGCCCCGTGAGCCCACGGGGCAGGGGCGGCGCGTTCTCGCCTCACCGGGGCGGCGGTCCCACCCGTAGCGTGGGGCCGTTCCACCGCAGGGAAATCGAGGCTCGTGTTTCCACACTGGGAGTTCCCATGAGGACATCACCACGATCGCGCCGCACGATGACGCTGCTCGCCGCCGCGGCCCTGGCGACAAGTGGCCTGTTCGCCACTTCCGCGGCCTCCGCCGCCCCGGCCGGCGGAAAGGCGGGAGCCGAGCCGGTCAAGGCCGGTTTCATGCTCGCCTCGAACATGAACAACAGATGCCTGGAGGTCCGCAACGGCAACCCCTCCGCCGGTGCCCTGGTGAACATGTGGGACTGCCACGGCGGAACGAACGAACGCTGGACCTGGAACGGTCTCACGCTCCGCAGCGACCTCAACGGCAAATGTCTCGACGTCGTCGCCGGGAACGCGGAGAACGGCGCCGCCCTGAACATGTGGGACTGCTACGGCGGGGCCCCGCAGCAGTGGCAGTGGGACAACGGCCGGCTGCGCAATCCCGTCTACAACCGGTGTCTGACCATAGGCAACGGCAATTGGTGGAACGGCGCTTCGGTCATTCTGTGGGACTGCAACCTGGGCTCGCACCAGCAGTGGCACACCGTCTGAGCCCGGACGGCGGAGCCGCTCAGTAGCTGACGGACGGGAGGTAGGCCCCGGCGGGCTCGTTGTACAGGCCGATGGTCATCACGCTCATCAGCTCGGACACCTTCAGGCCCCGGGCCAGGCACCACTGGAGCAGGGCGCTGTCGCGCGCCGGGACGAGGATGCCGGGGCCGCCGAAAGCGGGCGCCGAGGCGATGAGGGCCTTGACGTCCTCGGTGCTCTCCCCGACCGCGTGGGCGAAGAAGGACAGGTCGGTGGCGTAGCCCGTGATCCTCCCGCCGTGCTCCACCACCCGGGCGGTGCCCGCCCGGACCGCGTCGGCGAGCTCCCCGCCGCGGTCGACGCCGTGGACCCTGCGGCACAGGTCGTCGCACGCCCCCAGGTCCGCGTCCGTCGCGGGCCGCACCTCGAAACCGGGCACGGTCCCGCCGATCGGCGGGCCCTGCATACAGGCGGCGGTCTCCCGGAACTCGAACCCCAAACCGGCGTACAGCGCGAACGACCGGCGGTGGTAGCCGCTCTGCAACAGCCGGATGCCGGGGACGCGGCGCGCGGCGGCCCGGTCCATGACGTCCCGCATGAGCGCCCGCCCGATGCCGCCGTTCTGGGCGCCGGGGTCCACGGTGATCGGCCCGACCCCGACGACGGGCGACCGCTCGTCGAGGAAGTTGCTCCCGGCGATCCGCCCGTCGATCTCGGCGACGACGCTGTAGAAGCCGGGATGGCTCAGCATCATCTTCAGCATCCCCGTGGCCTCCTCCACCCCGGGGATGGACGAGGGGTACCCGTGCTCACGGGCGATCCCGGAAAAGGCGTCGAAACAGATCCGGCCGCAGTCCACGGCGTCATCCGCCCGTCCGGGGCGCAGTACGAGGTCCACGTTCACGTCTCCCTCCCGGCGGCCACCCGCCGAGGACTGTTCCCATCAAACGCCGGGGGCTGCCGCGCGGCAACCGTCCGTCGGCGCCTGGAACCCGCGCCCCGTGCTGCCGTCCCGATCTCTAGCGTTTCCTCAGGCGGCTCCGGACGGCCTTCAGGATCTCCACCCGCCCGACCCGCAGGGTCAGCGCGTCACAGTCCGGCAGGGGCTTCGCGTACCAGGGCATACCGAGTCGCTGCCAGCGCGTGGGCTTCAGCGATGGCTGATGCGGTACAGGGACGGACCACTCCTTGCCCGCCACGGCGAGGTGCAGACTCAGTTCCCACTCGCCGGCGACCGTGCACGGCACTCGCGCCGCGAAGCTGCCGTCGGAAGGGGAGGGTGCGACCGGAGCTGTCTGCTCCGCGCCTCCCGGCCCCTTGGCGCGCACGGTCAGCGCACCCTCGGGCCAACGTGCCAGCGAGCAGACACCGTTGACGATCAGGGTGGAGGGGACGTCGTCCAGCCATGCCGCTCCGGTGACCCGCAGGTGCGGTTGCACGCGGTGCCGGGTGCCGTTCACGTCCAGCGTGAGGTTTCCGTAGGGCTTGGTGGTGTAGAGGGCGACCACCGCACCCTCGTTCGTCACGAGCGTGGTCGTCGCCGTGGTCACGGAGTCCGCGCGGCTGCTGCCGAGGCGGGCCTCCTTCGCTATGCCCTGGGCGCCCACGGCGAGCGAGAGGTCCCAGAGGCCGGCCGTCAGCGGCGCCAGGTCGACGGTCACGTCGTACCCCGCCATGCCGTAGTCATGGCGGCCGCTGTCCTCGTCGGCGCCCAGACCCGGGGTGGGGGTGTGGTGGACCGGGAGGCGGTGTTCCGTGTCCGTGCCGCGCTTGCGGAGGATCAGCTCAGTGGTGACGTCATCGGTGGATATTCGGTGGATATAGGCGTGCCCCGTCAGACGCAGCCCGGCGGCGTTGATCTCGGCTGACTCGACACGGTGCCGGACCCGCAGCTCGGCCGTGATGTCGTAGCAATCGTCGGGGATGTTCAGCGTGGAGTCGCGGAAGTGGGGATAGAGGGCGTAGGCGTGCCCGTCCTCCACCTGGATCCCGGGGGCCGTGGCGGTGGGGGCGAGGGTGGTGATGCCGTAGCTGGCGGCGCCCCGGTCGAGCTCCCAGCGCACAAGGGTGAGGAGCTCGTGGAGATGCCTGTGGCGGATGAGGTGGCAGCGGAGGCGGATCACGGCAGGCAGCCGGGCGGCCAGGCCCTCGGTCCAGTACAGCGTGACCAGGTCTGCCAGTTCGTCCAGCAACTTCTCCTGGACGTCGTGCTGCGGTTCGCGGCTCAGCTGGAGCACGGCGTCGCGCAGTTCCACCGCGAAGTGCCGGTGCATCAGCGTGTCACGGTCGGGGCCCGCCGGGACGTGTTCGGCGACGAGGTCGACCATCGTCCGGAAGAGGTCGGTCCGCATCCGCGCGCCGTGCTCCTGCGCGGTGATGTTGTTGCCGTCCTCGCGCGCGACCCAGTAGAGACAGTCGTAATCGGCGACGACGGAGATCGCGGCGGCCTTGAGGTAGGCGGTGGCGACGAACGGCTGGTCCTCACCGATCGACAACCCGGTGTCGAAACGGAGCCCGAGCCGGTCGATCAGCTCGCGGCGGAACAGCTTCATGGGGTTGAGCGTCCAGTAGACCCTGGACGTGAACACGTCCGTCTTGGGCTGATTCCGCTTGAACATCGACTGGGGTGCGCGGCGCCCGCCCTCCCCTACGATGCGGCCGAGGGCGACGTCGGAGCCGTTCTCGTCCGCCGCCCTGACCATGCGCTCCAGGGCCTCGGGCCCGATGTGGTCATCCGCGTCCAGAAAGTAGACGTAGCGCCCGCTGGCACGATCGAGCCCGGTGTTGCGCGGCCCCGCCGGTCCGCCGGAGTTCGGCTGATGGATCACGTGCATCAGCGGGGCCGTAGCCGCCAGCCGGTCGAGTTCGTCCGCCGTACCGTCCGTCGAGCCGTCGTTGACGACGATCAGCTCGATCCGGTCCGCCCCCAGGGTCTGGCTGAGGACGGAGTTGATGCTGCGGGTCACGTACGGCATGGCGTTGTACGCGGCGATGATGACTGTGACATCAGGCCCAGGCATGGTGAAGCGCTCCGTTCCCGCAGTCCAGGGTGTTTGTTTTTCAGGATATAAAATTTGACGAACCGATGTTCGTCCAGGGTGGACCGCAAACGTTCAGTTCGGCCGACAGCCCGCTGGGCGGCATGCGGACGGCGTCGGCTTCACCGAGGGCAGAGCCGACGCCGTCCCTGCCCCTACCGAGAGACGACGGTTTCAGGACAGTGGGATTTCCGCCATTGCAGGAACTGGTCCGGGCGGTTGGTGATGACGCCGTCCACGCCCCATGACGTCGCGGTCTGCCATTCGTTTTCGCGGTCGACCGTCCAGACGAACACCTCGATACCGGCCGCCTTCAGCTGGTCCACCGCCGTGGGCCGGGCGGAGAGCCCCTTGAAGTTCACCGAGTACGCGCTGAGAGAGAACTTACGGGCCGTGGCCACGGGGTCCGGGTCGAGTTTGGACCGAAGCAGCGCGACTTTCATCTTGTGGGGGGAGGCGGCCGCGTCCCGCACTACGCCCTCGTCGAAGGACTGGACCAGCGTGCGTTCGGCCATGCCTGACTCGGCGACGAGCCTGAGGGCGTACTCCACAGCCGCGGACGACTGCGGCCCCTTGATTTCCAGGAGGAGCCGAGCGGACCTGACCTTGAGCGAGGACAGAACCTGCTCCAGGGTGGGTACATGTCCGCCTCCCTTCACCGTCAGTTTGGAGATCTCTTCGGCGGTGAGCTGATCGATGCGTCCTGTCCCGTCGGTCATCCTGTCCACGGTCGCGTCGTGCATGATGACCGGTTGGCCGTCTTTGGTGAACTGCACATCGGTCTCGACCCAGTCCGCACCGCGGTCGGCCGCGGCCTCCAGTGAGGCGATCGTGTTCTCGGGGGCGATCTCCGGCGCCCCGCGGTGCCCGACGGCGTACGTGCGGGAGCAGTGGGCGGCAGAACTCTGCTCGGATATGCGGATGTTGTCGATGGTGCCGGCGAAGTTCTCCTGCCAGGTGCCCTGGTAGAACAGTCGGCCGATCTGCAGACCACTGGCGGCCCGCCACGGCGTCGTGAACGCGGCGGTGGCCTGCGGCTTGCCGTTGACGAACAGCTGAATCGTCTTCGCCCCCGCGTCATACACACCGGTCAGCTGCGTCCAGACCCCGACCTGCGCCGCATCCGCACTCATCGACCGAACAATCTGCGTATCGTCGGTGTCCTTGACATGCCGGTTGAAGACCCACTTGCCATAAGACTTCGAGTAGTACAGCTGAAAACCGCTGGCGTGCTCGCCGGCCTGGGACAAGAACGTGTAATTCCGCGACTTGTCATCCAACTTCACCCACGCCGACACCGAAAACGACTTCGTCGTATCCACCACCGGACCCGACGTCGCCGCATAAGCCGAAGCCCCGTTCAAATGCAGCGCGGTGCCGGACTTACCCGCAACACCCAGCTCGGCGCCACCACCGGCCAGCGTCGCGACCGGACCCGCACCCTTACCGCCACTGACCCGCGCGCTACCGGATGCCTCGTCCAGCGCGAA
>NZ_JBEYZW010000145.1:0-8641 GCF_040646215.1 Streptomyces sp. NPDC046215
CTGGCTGCCCTGGTCATTGAGCGGCACGGGTGGGTGCAGGGCCGGCTTCGTGACCGGCGCGGGTGCTCAGCCGATACCAGCCCGTCCGGCGATTGAGGACACCGCCGCGCAGCGGTGGTGCACCCCCACGCCCAGCCGGCAAGGCCTAGGCTGCACAGTCCGTGTGTACCCGAGGACCCAGGAGGCGGACATGGTGTGGACGTGGCGGTTCGAGAAGGCCGACGGGACGGAGACGGCCCCCGCGGTGGAGCCGGAGGAATTCACCACCCAGGGCGACGCGGAATCCTGGATCGGTGAGGTCTGGAAGGAGCTCCTGGACGGGGGCGCCGAGCAGGTGACGCTGTTCGAGGACGACACACAGATCTACGTGATGAGCCTGCGCGCCGCCAGCGACGCCTGACGGGACGCCCGCCGCGCGGCGGGGCCCGGCGGGCACGGTCTGTGCCCGCCGGGCCCCGCGCTCACACCGTGCCCAGCGTGACCGGTGCGGTCCGCCGCGTCCCGCCCCGGTCGTAGGTCACCTCGGCCCGGTCGCCGGGTTTCAGGCCGGCGAGCAGCTCGGTCAGGTCCTGCATGGTCGCGACGTCCTGGCTGTTGAGCCGGGTGAGGATGTCGCCGGCCCGCAGCCCCGCCTTGTCGGCGGGCCCGTCGCGGGTGACCTCGACGACGGCGACCCCGGCGGGGGAGTAGTCGCGGCCCACGATCGTGCGCCCGGTGATGCCGAGCGCCGCCCGCCCGGAGTCGGTGACCTTGCCGCTCTTGATGATCTGGTCGGCGATGGTGCGGACGGTCGCGGCGGGGATCGCGAAGCCGATGCCCGGCGCGGGCCCCTGGCCGAGCTCGGGGTCGACGGCGGCCAGCGTGGGGATGCCGATGACCTGCCCGGCCAGGTTCACCAGGGCGCCTCCGCTGTTGCCGGGGTTGATGGCCGCGGAGGTCTGCACCATGTTGGCGATGGTCGCCCCGGTGCCCCCGCCGCCCCGGCCCGCGCTGACGGTGCGGCCGACGGCCGAGACGATGCCCTGGGTGACGCTGCTGGAGAGGCCGAGCGGATTGCCCATGGCCAGCACGATCTGCCCGACCTCGACCTTGGCGGAGTCGCCGAACGTGGCGGGTTTGAGGTTCTTGGGCACGTCGTCGAGGCGGATGACGGCGAGGTCCTGCTCGGGGTAGCCGGCCACGAGCCGGGCGCCCACGGCCCCGCCGCCCGTGGCCATGGTGACCTTGAAGGTGTCGGCGCCGTCGACGACGTGGGCGTTGGTGACGACATGGCCCCGGTCGTCGTAGAGGACCCCGGAGCCGAGGCCCTCGCCGGTGGTGATCTGGACGACGGACGGCAGGACCTGCTTGACGACCTTCTCGTAGGCGGCCTGGAGGTCCCCGGCCGAGCCGGGGACGGAGGGTGCGGCGCGCTCGCTCGGGGCCGCCGTGCCCCGCGGGACACCCGCCGAGTCGGAAGGGCCGGAGGGGCCGGAGGAATCGGAGCACCCCCCGAGCAGCACCGCCGCGCAGACGGCGGCGGTCAGAGGCGGCAGGAGCCGGCGCGGGCGGGTCCGGGCGCGTGAGACATCCATGGTTCGGAGTATCACTTCGACCCGGCCCGCTGTCCTCGCCGAATGCGCCATGTGCCCCCGGTTCGCACCCCGTGCGCCGGGCGCGTGAGCGGGGCGCGCGATGCGGGTGCTGCCGCGGCGGCAGGTGCGCGGCACCGGCCGCCTCAGCCGCGCACCCCGCACAGGTGCAGCTGCGCGGCCACCGCCCGGTAGGGGTCGGTGCGCCCCGCGCGGTCCTCGGCGGCCAGCAGCCGCGCCAGCTCCGCCTCGGAGGCCGGCTCCCGGCCGCCCGGGGCCCGGTCGGTGAAGACCCGCACCCCGAACCACGTGTGCAGCGGCGCCCCGATGCCCGCCAGCGTCGCCGTCAGCGTCTCCAGCCGGTCCGCGCGCACGCGCTGCCCGGCCCGGTTGGTACAGGCGGGGGAGTCGAAGGCCGCCAGGGCCGTGTCCCAGTCGCCGCCCAGGCCCGGCCGCATCGCCAGGGCGTCGGCGTTGTGCACGAGCAGCGAGAGGAGACCGCCGGGGGCGAGCACCCGGGCCAGGCCCGCGAGCATCGGGTCCGGCTCGGTCACGTACATCAGCACCCCGTGGCAGAGCACGACGTCGAAGGTGCCGGGCAGGAAGTGCGCGCCGGTGTCCCGGCCGTCGCCCTCGATGATCCGCACCCGCTCCCGGATGCCCGGGGGCTCGGCGGCGAGCGCCTCGCGCACCCCCGCGACCGTCCGCGGGTCGGGCTCCAGGCCCGTCACCTCGTGGCCGGCGCGGGCCAGGCGGAGCGCCTGGGTGCCGCGGCCGAGGCCGACGTCCAGGACGCGCAGCCGGCGGCCCACCGGATAGCGGGCCACGATCTGCTCGTCGAGCTGGCGGGCGACCAGTTCCCGGCGGACCGCGTTCCGTAAGCCCGCGCGCCCGCGCGCGTCCCCCGCGCCGGAACCGGCCGCGGGGGCGCTTGCGCTCAGGGCTTCTCCCCGCGCTTGACCTTCGCCTTGGGCAGCCGCAGCCGGCGCATCTGGAGCGTGCGCATCAGGGCGTACGGGACCGCGCCGCGGAGGTTCTCCGCGGGGAAGCGCTTCTTGAGGGCGCGCTTGAGGGTGACGGCGGTGACCACGGAGTTGATCACGATCAGGGCGATCACGATCATCCACAGCAGCAGGACGTACGTCTGGAACGCGCCCTGGTTGATCATGCTGAGGATCAGGATGACCACGGCGAGCGGGAGGAAGAACTCCGCCACCGAGTACCGCGAGTCCACGAAGTCGCGCGCGAAGCTGCGGATCGGGCCCTTGTCACGAGCGGGCAGGAACCGCTCGTCCCCGTTGGCCAGCGCCTCGCGCTGCTTGGCCATGTCCACCCGCCGGGCCTCCCGCGCGCGCTTGGCGGCGTCCTTGCGGTTGGTGGGGGTACTGGCCAAGCTGCGGCGCTGCGAGCTGGCCTCGCTGCGCTTGGGGGTCGGGCGGCCCTTGGGTGCCTGCGGGTCGCGCTGCTTCTGCTGGTCCGCGCTCACCTGGGTGGCTGCGGCCTGCTCATCCTTGGAAGTGGAACGGCTTCGGAACACAACACCCAAGGGTACGGGGTGCCGGCGGGCACTCCCCAGCCCCACGGGGGAACGATCCGGCAACAGCGGCACGTTCACCCCGGGGGCCGCCGGACGGCCGTCCGGCCCCCGGCCCGGACCCCGGCCGGCCCCGGTCCCGCGTCTACTCCCTGCGCCGGAGGAACGGCCCCTCGTGATCGTCCTGCAGGAGGAGCGCATCAGGGCCCGAACAGTGCGGTAATGGAAGCAGGGCCCGTACTGTGGGGTCTGCAAGAGTGCTGGAGTTCGCAGTCCGTCAGAAGGGGGCGCCCGAGGCCCATGAGCGGTGTCATGAAGCGTATGGGAATGATTTTCCGCGCGAAGGCCAACAAGGCCCTGGACCGGGCCGAGGATCCGCGCGAGACACTCGACTACTCGTACCAGAAGCAGCTCGAACTGCTGCAGAAGGTGCGCCGCGGCGTCGCCGACGTCGCCACGTCCCGCAAGCGCCTGGAGCTCCAGCTCAACCAGCTCCAGGGCCAGTCCGCCAAGCTGGAGGACCAGGGCCGCAAGGCACTCGCGCTCGGCCGTGAGGACCTGGCCCGCGAGGCCCTCTCCCGCCGCGCCGCGCTGCAGCAGCAGGTCAGCGACCTGGAGACGCAGCACACCACGCTCCAGGGCGAGGAGGAGAAGCTCACCCTCGCGGCGCAGCGCCTCCAGGCCAAGGTCGACGCCTTCCGCACGAAGAAGGAGACCATCAAGGCCACCTACACCGCCGCCCAGGCCCAGACCCGCATCGGCGAGGCGTTCTCCGGCATCTCCGAGGAGATGGGCGACGTCGGCATGGCCATCCAGCGGGCCGAGGACAAGACGCAGCAGATGCAGGCGCGCGCCGGCGCCATCGACGAGCTGCTCGCCTCGGGCGCCCTCGACGACCCCACCGGCACTGCCAAGGACGACATCACGGCCGAGCTGGACCGCCTCTCCGGCGGCAGCGACGTCGAGCTGGAGCTCCAGCGGATGAAGGCCGAGCTGGCGGGCGGCAGCGGTCCGAAGCAGGCTATTGAGGGCGGCACCGCAGGACAGGCCGAGCAGGCCCGCCCGCAGGACCAGCCGCGCTTCGACAAGCAGTAGGACCGGCAGTGCGCCACCAGGCACCCGACCGAGGGAGACCGTCATGATCGTGCGGATCATGGGGGAAGGGCAGTGGAAGCTGGCCGACGGCCACTTCACCGAGCTCAACACGCTGGACGACGAGCTGCTCCAGGAGATGGAGAGCGGTGACGGGGAAGGCTTCCGCAGCACCCTGGGCGCCCTGCTCGACGCCGTGCGCCGGCTGGGCGAACCGCTGCCCGACGACGCGCTCGAACCCTCGGAGCTGATCCTTCCCGCCCCCGACGCGACCCTCGACGAGGTCAGGCAGATGCTCAGCGACGACGGTCTCATCCCCGGCTGACCCCGCCCGCACTCCCGCCGCACCCCGGGGCCCCGTTCGCCGGACGACACCGGCACTCCAGCACGGCCGCGCCCCTGCCCCGCCACCGGCGGAGCGGGGGCGCGGCCCGTCCGGACCAGCACACCGGGCCGACCGCCGCGCGGCCCCCGCGCGAGGGGACCACCGATGACCTCCCTGGCCGCCACCGGCCTCGCCCGGCCGCACCGCTGGCTGCGCGCGCACCCGCTCGCCGCGGACGCCCTGCTCGCCGTCGCCGTCTTCGTGACGGTCATGATCGGCACGGCCGTGGGCCGGCACAGCGCGCGCCACCCGCCCGACGGCGACGTCTACCTCCTGTCCGCCCTGGCCTGTGCCTGCCTGATCCTGCGCCGCACCGCGCCGCGCGCGGTCCTCGTCGCCACCTCGGCCCTGACCCTGCTCGAAATCGTCACCACCGGCGACGACCCGCCGCGCACCCAGATCGCGATGGCCGTCGTCGTCGCCCTCTACACCGTGGCCTCGCGCACCGAACGGCCGCTGGTCTGGCGGATCGCCCTGCTGACGGTCGCCGTCCTCACCGGCGCCGTCATGATCTTCGGGAGGCCGCCCTGGTACTCCCAGGAGAACCTCGGCCTGCTCGCCTGGACCGGCCTGGCCGGGGCCGCCGGGGACGCCGTCCGCAGCCGCCGCGCCTACGTCGCCGCGGTCGAGGAGCGGGCCGTGCGGGCCGAGCGCACCCGCGAGGAGGAGGCCCGCCGCCGCGTCGCCGAGGAGCGGCTGCGCATCGCCCGCGAGCTCCACGACGTCGTCGCCCACCACATCGCGCTCGTCAACGTCCAGGCCGGGGTGGCCTCGCACGTCATGGATTCCCGGCCCGACCAGGCCAAAGAGGCCCTCGCGCACGTCCGCGAGGCCAGCCGCTCGGCGCTGGCCGAGCTCCGCGCCACCGTCGGCCTGCTGCGCCAGTACGGCGATCCGAAGGCCCCCACCGAGCCGGTCCCCGGCCTCGGCGTCCTCGACCGCCTCGTCGACGGCTTCACCCGGGCCGGTCTGGGCATCGAGGTCACCGCGTCCTCCGTCCTGCCGGAGGGGCCCGGCGACTGCGGGGACGCCGCCGGGGCCGCCGCCGTCCTCGGGCCGCTGCCCGGGGCCGTCGACCTCACCGCCTACCGGGTGCTCCAGGAAGCGCTGACCAACGTCCACAAGCACGCCGGGCCCGGCGCCCGGGCCCACGTCGCCCTGCTGCGCCGCCCCGACGCCCTCCGGCTGACGGTCGTGGACGACGGCGAGGGCCGGCCCGAGGGGCCGCGGGAGCCGGCCGGGCCGGTGGGCGGCCACGGGCTGATCGGCATGCGCGAACGCGTCGCGGCCCTGGGCGGCAGCTGCGACGCCGGACCGCGCGCCGACGGCGCCCGCGGCTTCGAGGTCCGGGCCGTGCTGCCCGTGCAGGGCCGGGCCGCGCCTACGCTGACCCCATGACCGACGCGACCGGCGCGCCCGCGGGCCCCATCCGAGTCCTCCTCGCCGACGACCAGGCGCTGTTGCGCAGCGCGTTCCGGGTGCTGGTGAACTCCGAACCCGACATGACGGTGGTGGGCGAGGCGGCGGACGGCGCGGAGGCCGTGGAGCTCGCCCGGCGGCACCGGCCCGACGTCGTCCTGATGGACATCCGGATGCCCGGCACGGACGGCCTTGCCGCGACGCGGGCCATCTGCTCGGACCCGAGCCTCTCCCAGGTGCGGGTGGTGATGCTGACGACGTTCGAGGTCGACGAGTACGTGGTGGCGTCCCTGCGGGCGGGCGCCTCCGGATTCCTCGGCAAGGGCGCGGAACCGGGGGAGCTGCTGGGGGCGATCCGCATCACGCGGGCGGGGGAGGCCCTGCTGTCGCCCGCGGCGACCAAGGGGCTGATCGCCTCGTTCCTGGCGCAGGGCGGCCCCGCGTCCTCCGCGGACGGCGCCCGGGCGAGCGCCGCCCGGCTGGCGGCGCTCACGGGCCGGGAGCGGGAGGTGCTGGTGCACGTGGCGGGCGGGCTGTCCAACGACGAGATCGGCGAGCGGCTGACGGTGAGCCCGCTCACCGTCAAGACCCATGTGAACCGCGCGATGGCCAAGCTCGGCGCCCGCGACCGCGCCCAGCTGGTCGTCATCGCCTACGAGTCGGGACTGGTCCGGGCGCGGACGGACTAAAGCCACGGGGGCCGGGGCGGGCCGGCGGTCCGGCCCCGGCACCCGGCGGCCGCTACGGCAGGGCCAGCATCCGCTCCAGCGCCAGCTTCGAGAAGCTCGCGACCTCGGGGTCGACCTCGATGCGGTTGACGACCTTGCCGTCCGCGAGGGACTCCAGCGCCCACACCAGGTGCGGCAGGTCGATGCGGTTCATGGTCGAGCAGAAGCAGACCGTCTTGTCGAGGAAGACGATCTCCTTGCCCTCGTCGGCGAAACGATTCGCCAGACGCCGTACGAGGTTCAGCTCCGTGCCGATGGCCCACTTGGAGCCGGCCGGGGCGGCCTCCAGCGTCTTGATGATGTACTCCGTCGAACCGACGTAGTCGGCCGCGGCCACCACCTCGTGCCGGCACTCGGGGTGCACCAGCACATTGACGCCCGGGATGCGCTCGCGCACGTCGCGGACCGACTCCAGCGAGAAGCGGCCGTGCACCGAGCAGTGCCCGCGCCACAGGATCATCTTCGCGGCCCGCAGCTCCTCGGCCGTCAGCCCGCCGTTCGGCTTGTGGGGGTTGTACAGGACGCAGTCGTCCAGGGACATCCCCATGTCGCGCACGGCGGTGTTGCGGCCCAGGTGCTGGTCGGGCAGGAAGAGGATCTTCTCGCCCTGCTCGAACGCCCAGTTCAGCGCCCGCTCGGCATTGGAGGAGGTGCAGATGGTGCCGCCGTGCTTGCCGGTGAAGGCCTTGATGTCGGCGGAGGAGTTCATGTACGAGACGGGGACGGTCACGTCGGCGACGCCCGCCTCGGTCAGCACGTCCCAGCACTCGGCGACCTGCTCGGCGGTGGCCATGTCGGCCATCGAGCAGCCGGCCGCCAGGTCCGGCAGGACGACCTGCTGCTCCGCGGAGGTCAGGATGTCCGCGGACTCGGCCATGAAGTGCACGCCGCAGAAGACGATGTACTCGGCGTCGGGCCGGGCGGCCGCGTCACGCGCGAGCTTGAAGGAGTCCCCGGTGACATCCGCGAACTCGATGACCTCGTCACGCTGGTAGTGGTGGCCGAGCACGAAGACCTTGTCGCTGAGCCTTGCCTTGGCCGCGCGGGCACGCTCCACCAGGTCCGGGTCGGAGGGCGCCGGCAGGTCGCCGGGGCACTCCACACCGCGCTCGCTCTTGGCGTCGGCCTCCCGGCCGAGCAGCAGGAGGGCGAGCGGGGACGGCTGGACATCCAGGGGTTGGGCGGTGGTCACGACACGCACCCTTTCTGTTCTGCGGACGGCCCCTAGGGCCTTGTCGTCAATTTGACGCTATCTATCATAACCGCTTCACGTCAGTTTGACGATGCCCATTGCGTCGATGTGACACATTCCCGATCGGCCGAACGGTGTGCGAGCATGAAGGACGGAAGACTTGAACGCCGTGCCCGGAATGAATCCGGACGGCCGGCGGTTGCAGCCGAGGGCAAGCAGTCCGCACCGAACCCGGGAGTGAAGCAGATGTCCGTTCAGGACGAGAAGACCACTGTGAGCGACGGCATCCTCCTGTCCGACGCCGCCGCCGGCAAGGTCAAGGCTCTGCTGGAGCAGGAAGGCCGTGAGGACCTGGCCCTGCGCGTCGCCGTCCAGCCCGGCGGCTGCTCCGGCCTGCGCTACCAGCTCTTCTTCGACGAGCGCTCGCTCGACGGCGACGTCGTCAAGGACTTCGACGGCGTCAAGGTCGTCACCGACCGGATGAGCGCGCCCTACCTGGGCGGTGCCTCCATCGACTTCGTCGACACCATCGAGAAGCAGGGCTTCACGATCGACAACCCGAACGCCACGGGCTCCTGCGCCTGCGGCGACTCCTTCAGCTAGGGCCTCCCGGCGGGGCGTGAGAGTGCCCGGACGGGCTGGTAAGGGCTGAGCTCAGCCCATACCAGCCCGTCCGGCGTTTGAGGACGCGCCCGCAGGGCGCCCGCCGCCGCAGGCGGC
>NZ_JBEYZW010000146.1:0-8296 GCF_040646215.1 Streptomyces sp. NPDC046215
GGCGTAAAGCGAAGCAGCCCCGAACACCCCACCCGCGCAGGCCCGACACCGCACCTGAACAGCCCCGCGCAGCGGACACGCCCCCCGCAGGGGCAACAGCGCCGCACCCGGCAACGCCCCGCGCAGCGGAGCGGCCCCCCGCAGGGGAAACGGCGAGAAACCGTCAACGACACCCGCACCCGGCAACGCCCCGCGCAGCGGAGCGGCGACGGCTAACTCAACGGCGGCAACCGGCCGCTGCCGAGACCAGCCCCTCGACCAGCCGCACATCCCCCCGCGCCTCCGGATGCCACTGCACCCCCACCACGAACCCTCCCGCGCGCTCCAGCGCTTCCACCGTTCCGTCGGACGCGAACGCCGTCGCCACCAGCCCCTCGCCCAGGCGGTCGACCGACTGGTGGTGATGGGTGGCGACGTCACCAGGGTCGGGGACCAATGAGCCGAGAAGGCTGGACGGTGACGGCTTCACCAGATGCTCCGCGAACGCCCCCGCCCGAGGGTTGTGCTCGTCGTGCCCCACCACATCGGGAAGATGCTGGCAAAGCGTTCCCCCGGCATGCACGTTCATCAGCTGCATGCCGCGGCAGATGCCGAGGACGGGTACGTCCTGGTCGAGCGCCGCGGTCAGGAGGGCCAGTTCCCAGCGGTCGCGTTCCGGGACCGGCGCGCCGGCCCGGGGGTGGGGCTCCGCCCCGTAGAGCGCCGGGTCGAGGTCCTCGCCGCCGGCGAGGATCAGCCCGTCCAGCCGGCGGATCACGGCCGCGGCGGTGCCGGGGTCGTCGGGCGGGAGCATGACGGCCAGGCCGCCGGCGCGCTGGACGTAGCGGGGGTAGTCGGCGGGGAGCAGAGCGGCGGGGAGGTCCCAGGCGACGCCCCAGCGGGCCCGGGTGAGGTAGGTGGTGACGCCGATCAGCGGCGGGGTGCTCATGTGCGGCGGGTCCTTTCGGGGGGAGGGGAGGTCATCGGCGGAGCTCCTCGCGGGTCAGCTCCGCTTCGGCCGCGGCGAGTGCCGCGAATTCCTCCTCGGGGGCGTTGGCGACGAGCCGGTGCCTGCTGTAGAGGGCGAAGTAGGCGGCGGCGACGGCGTAGACGCCCAGGGCGATGAGGGCCGCGGTGACGTCGACGAGGAACGTCGCGACGAGGGCCGCGCACGCGAGGACGAAGGCGGTCGCGGAGGTGACCACGCCGCCGGGGGTGCGGTAGGGCCGGGCCAGGTCCGGCTCGCGGCGGCGCAGGACGATGTGGGAGAGGGACATCAGGGCGTAGGAGATGGTGGCGCCGAAGACCGCGATGTTGAGCATCAGGGCGCCGTCGCCGGTGGTGGCGGCGAGGGTGAAGGCAAGCGCACCGGGCACCAGCAGCCCGAGGTAGGGGGCCTTGCGGCGGCTGGTGAGGGAGAGGAAGCGGGGGAGGTAGCCGGCCCGGGAGAGGGCGAAGAGCTGCCGTGAGCCGGCGTAGATGAGGGAGAAGAAGGAGGCCACCAGGCCCGCGAGCCCGGCGTAGTTGACGATCCGGCCGAGGGTGGTGGGGTGCCCGTCGGTCTGGAGGGCGGCGACGAGGGGGTTGCCGGCGTCCTTGAGGGCGTCGGCGCCGCCCGCGCCGGTGGAGGCGAGGAAGGTGAGCAGGGCGAGGACGAGCAGGATGCCCGTGGCGGTGGCCATGGCCTTGGGCAACGTGCGCGCCGGGTCCTTGGTCTCCTCGGCGGCGAGCGGCACGCCTTCGACGCCGAGGAAGAACCACATGCCGAAGGGGAACGACGCCCAGATGCCGAGCAGCCCGAACGGCAGCCAGGAGGAGGCTCCGAAGGCGTCCCGGTCGACGGCGATGTCGTTCAGGCGCCCGGCGTCGAAGTCGGTGAAGGCGCCCGCCGCGAAGATCAGCAGTGCGGCGACCGCGATGCCGGTGACGATGAAGCTGAACCGCAGGGCCTCGCCGACGCCCCAGAGGTGGATGCCGATGAAGACGACGAAGCAGGCCAGGTAGACGGGCCAGGAGGAGGTGAGCCCGAACAGGTTCAGGGACTCGACGTAGTCGCCGATGAAGAGGGAGATGGCCGCGGGCGCCAGGACGTATTCGATGAGGATGGCCGTGCCGGTGAGGAAGCCGCCCCAGGGGCCCAGGGCCCGGCGGGCGAAGCCGTAGCCGCCGCCCGCGGTGGGCAGGACGGAGGCCATCTCGGCGAGGGCGAAGACCATGCATGTGTACATCAGGCCCATGAGGGCGACGGCGACGGCGAGTCCGCCGAAGCCGCCGTGGGCGAGGCCGAAGTTCCAGCCGGAGAAGTCGCCGGAGACGACGTAGGCGACGCCGAGGCCGATGAGAAGGAGCGGGCCGGCGCTGCCCCGGCGCAGGGCGCGCTTCTCCAGGTAGGCGGCTGAGCCGTCGTCGGCGGTGGCAGTTGCGGGTGGTGCGGGGGGTGTCTCCGTGCGCTCGGCCATGAGCCGCTCCTGCCTCGGGGGGTAAAGGTTTTGCGCCATACCTTTGCCATGGCGTGCTGCGTTAGGCAACCCCCCTGCGTAAAAGACTGGTTACGTCTGTCCCGCTACGACAGAAAACCCCGCAGCAGCGCCGCCGTGCCGCAGCAGTGTTCGCGCATGACCTCGCGGGCGGCGTTCGCGTCCCCGGCCAGCACCGCCTCGACCAGCGCGGCGTGCTGGAGCTGGGAGTGCTCCAGGTTCCGCACCAGCAGCGGGATGCAGTCCAGGAGCTCGTTGACCGTCGCCCGGACGGCCGCGTACTGCGCGGCCAGCGTGGGGGAGCCCGACAGCTCCGCCAGCGTCAGGTGGAAGAGGGTGTCCGCGCGGCGGTAGCCGGCCAGCGGCGCGTCGTGCGTGGCGTCCAGCGCCCCCCGCAGCCGCCGCGCCCGGTCGTCGGTCAGCCCGTGGGCGGCGCACAGCCCGGCCGCGCCGGTCTCCAGCACCTCCCGGAACCGCAGGATGTCCTCGACGTCCACCGAGGCCACGCGCCGGCGCAGCTCCGCCTCCCCGGCCGTGGCGGCGCGGGCGCGCACGAACGTCCCCCCGTACCGGCCGCGCCGGCTCTCGACCAGGCCTTGGTCCTGGAGCACCTTGAGCACCTCGCGCAGCGTCACCCGGCTGATCTGCAGCCGTTCGGCCAACTCGCGCTCGGCGGGCAGCCTTTCCCCCTCCGGGACCAGTCCCAGGCGGACGATCTGGAGTATCTGCTCCAGGGCCTCCTCGAATCCGTTGCCCGTGCGGACCGGTCGCAGCACCGGTGCCAGCCGGTCCGCCGAATTCCCGTCCATGGGACCCCTTCCCAATCAATGGTCTACGGGCCTACCTTAAGACCCCCGGTCGCACCGACAGGAGGCAACACTGTGGCAGACCGCACGCCCCCGCTCGCCGTGGACGAGCTGCGCAAGCTGGTCGACAGCGGGGAGATCGACACTGTCGTCCTCGCCTTCACCGATATGCAGGGAAGGCTCCAGGGCAAGCGGTTCGCCGCCCGGTACTTCCTCGATCAGGTCCTCGAACACGGCACCGAGGGGTGCAACTACCTCCTCGCCGTGGATGTCGACCTCAAGACCGTCGACGGCTACGCCATGTCCTCCTGGGAGCGCGGCTACGGCGACTTCGCCCTGCACGGCGACCCCGCCACCCTCCGCCGCACTCCCTGGAACCCCGGCACCGCCCTCATCACCGCCGACCTCGCCTGGCACGACGGCTCGCCCGTCCTCGCCTCGCCCCGGCAGATCCTGCGCGGCCAGCTCGACCGGCTCGCCGAGCGCGGCTGGAGCGCCTACGCGGGCACCGAGCTGGAGTTCATCGTCTTCAGGGACACCTACGAGGAAGCCTGGGGCCGCGGCTACCGCGGCATGACCCCCGCCAACCAGTACAACGCCGACTACTCCGTCCTCGGCACCGGCCGCGTCGAGCCGCTCCTGCGCCGCATCCGCAACGAGATGGGCGCGGCCGGCATGACGGTGGAGTCCGCGAAGGGGGAGTGCAATCTCGGCCAGCACGAGATCGTCTTCGTCTACGACGAGGCCCTGGCCACCTGTGACCAGCACTCCGTCTACAAGACCGGCGCCAAGGAGATCGCCGCACAGGAGGGCATGGCGCTCACCTTCATGGCCAAGTACAACGAGCGCGAGGGCAACTCCTGCCACATTCACCTCTCGCTGCGCGATGAGTCCGGGGCGTTCGTGCTCGCCGACGACGACGGCCCGTACGGCATGTCGAAGACCATGCGGCACTTCCTCGCCGGACAGCTCGCCGCCCTGCGCGACTTCACCCTGCTGTACGCCCCGAACATCAACTCCTACAAGCGCTTCCGCCCCGGCTCCTTCGCCCCCACCGCCGTCGCCTGGGGCCCGGACAACCGCACCTGCGCCCTGCGGGTCGTCGGCCACGGCCCCTCGCACCGCTTCGAGAACCGCCTGCCCGGCGGCGACGTCAACCCCTACCTGGCCGTCGCGGGCATGGTCGCCGCCGGCCTGTACGGCGTGGAGAACGAGCTGGAACTGCCCGAGGCGTGTACCGGCAACGCCTACGCCGGCGACGCCGCGCACGTCCCCACGACGCTGCGGGAGGCCGCCGACCTGTGGGGAGCGAGCCCCATAGCCCGCGCCGCGTTCGGTGACGAGGTCGTCGAGCACTACCTGCACATGGCGCGCGTCGAGCAGGAGGCGTACGACGCGGCCGTCACGGACTGGGAGCGGTTCCGCTCCTTCGAGCGGATGTAAGGACCGAAACGTTGCACGAGATCGTCAACCCGGTGACCGAAGAGGTCATCGCCACCGTCCCGGCCAGCACCCCTCAGGACGTCGACGCCGCCGTCACCCGGGCCCGTACCGCCCAGCGGACGTGGGCGGCCCTGGCCCCCGGCGACCGGGCCCGGCAGCTGCGGCGCTTCGCCGACGCCGTCGACACCCACCTGGAGGAGCTCGCCCAGCTGGAGGTCCGGGAGGCCGGCCACCCCGTCGGCAACGCCCGCTGGGAAGTGGGCAACGCCCGTGACGTGCTCGAATACGCCGCCGGTGGCATCGAGCGGCTCACCGGCGCGCAGATCCCCGTCGCCGGCGGCATCAACGTCACCTTCCACGAGCCGCTCGGCGTCGTCGCCGTCATCGCCCCGTGGAACTTCCCGCTGCCCATCGCCTCCTGGGGCCTGGCCCCCGCGCTCGCCGCGGGCAACGCCGTCCTCCTCAAGCCCGCCGAGACCACCCCGCTCACCGCGCTGCGGCTCGCCGCGCTCGCCCTGGAGGCCGGGCTGCCCGAGGGCCTCTTCCAGGTCCTGCCCGGCGACGGGCCCGTCGTGGGCGGCGCGCTCGTCGAACACCCCGGCGTCGCCAAGGTCGTCTTCACCGGCTCCACCGGCGTCGGCAAGCAGATCATGGCCCGGTGCGCCGCCGGCGTGAAGCGGGTGACCCTCGAACTCGGCGGGAAGAGCCCCAACATCGTCTTCGCCGACGCCGACATCGAGCAGGCGGCCGCCGCGGCCCCCGGCTCCTTCCTCGACAACACCGGCCAGGACTGCTGCGCCCGCAGCCGCATCCTCGTCCAGCGCACGGTCTACGACCGGTTCATGGAGCTCCTGGAACCGGCCGTGAAGTCCTTCACCGCCGGCGACCCCACCGACCCGGCCACGCGGATGGGCCCCCTGATCTCCGCGGCCCAGCGCGAGCGCGTCCGGGCCTACGTCCCCGAATCCGCCCCCGCGGCGATCCGCGGCGAGGTCCCCGCGGGCAAGGGCTTCTGGTACCCGGCGACCGTCCTCGAAGGCACCCCTAAGGACCGCGTCGCCGTCGAGGAGATCTTCGGCCCCGTCGCCGTGGTCATCCCCTTCGAGGACGAGGCGGACGCCGTCCGGCTCGCCAACGCCACCGACTACGGCCTCTCCGGCTCGCTGTGGACCCGCGACGTCGGCCGGGCCCTGCGCGTCTCCCGCGCCGTCGAGGCGGGCAACCTCTCCGTCAACTCCCACAGCAGCGTCCGCTACTGGACGCCCTTCGGCGGCTTCAAACAGTCCGGCATCGGCCGGGAGCTGGGCCCCGACGCACTGTCCGCCTTCACCGAGACCAAGAACGTCTTCATCGCCACGGAGGAGTCCAAGTGACCGACCAGACCCCGCTCTGCCGCCGCCTCGTCGGCCGTACCGCCGTGATCACGGGTGCCGGCAGCGGCATCGGCCTGGCCACCGCCCGGCGCCTGGCCTCCGAGGGCGCCCACGTCGTCTGCGCAGACATCTCCGAGAGCGCCGGCAAGGCCGCCGCCGACGAGGTCGGCGGGCTCTTCGTCCAGGTCGACGTCACCGACCCCGAGCAGGTCGAGGCACTGTTCAAGACCGCCTACGACACCTACGGCTCGGTCGACATCGCCTTCAACAACGCCGGGATCTCCCCGCCCGACGACGACTCCATCCTCACCACCGGCCTCGACGCCTGGAAGCGCGTCCAGGAGGTCAACCTCACCTCCGTCTACCTGTGCTGCAAGGCGGCCCTGCCCTACATGCGCGAACAGGGCAGGGGCTCCATCATCAACACCGCCTCCTTCGTCGCCAAGATGGGCGCCGCGACCTCCCAGATCAGCTACACCGCCTCCAAGGGCGGCGTGCTCGCCATGTCCCGCGAGCTGGGCGTGCAGTTCGCCCGCGAGGGCATCCGCGTCAACGCCCTGTGCCCGGGGCCGGTGAACACACCGCTGCTCAAGGAGCTCTTCGCCAAGGACCCGGAGCGGGCCGAGCGCCGCCTGGTGCACGTCCCGGTGGGCCGGTTCGCCGAGCCCGAGGAGATCGCGGCCGCCGTGGCCTTCCTCGCCAGCGACGACTCCTCGTTCGTGAACGCCGCCGAGTTCCTCGTGGACGGTGGCATCGCGGGCGCCTACGTGACCCCTGTGTAAGGTCCATGATCAAGCGCCGGGGCGGGCGAGCCCGCCGGCCCCGGCGCCTCCTGCCCCCTCCCCTCGCACGTAAGAGAACGCATGCGCAAGAAGCCCGCCATCGTCGTCGGCCTCCTGGCCGCCGCGGCCCTCGCCACCACGGTGCCCGCCACCGCCGCCCCGGCCGCCCACGCGCCCCGCGCGCAGTGCCCCCAGCTCGACAAGAGCCTCACCTGGTTCGGCGACAACCGCGCCAAGCTCCAGAAGATGATCGACGAGCGCGGCACCTGTTCCGGCCCGAAGGGCGGCGCCCGCCCGGTCGCCGCCTTCGACTGGGACAACACCGTCGTCAAGAACGACATCACCGACGCCACGCTCGCCTGGTCCCTGCGGCACGACAAGATCCTCCGGCCCAAGAGCTGGAAGGCCACCAGCGCCTGGCTCACCCCCGCCGCGGACAAGGCCCTCACCAAGGCGTGCGGCACCTCCGTGCCCGTCGGCAAGCCGCTCCCCACCTCGAAGAACGCCGCGTGCGCCGACGAGATCATGGAGATCCGCGAGAAGGAGCGGACCATGAGCGGCGAGCCGGCCTTCGCCGGCGAGTGGAACCACCGCCGCACCGTGCCCGCCTACGCCTGGATCCCGCAGCTCTTCGCCGGCCGCACCCCGGCCACGGTCACCTCCTTCGCCAAGAAGGCGCGCGCCGAGCAGCTCGCCGCGCCCGTCGGAGCCAAGCAGAAGGTCGGCACGCACACCCTCGCCGGGTACGTGCGCTACTACGACCAGCAGAAGGACCTGATCCGCACGCTCAAGAAGGCGGGCTTCGACGTCTACATCGTCTCGGCCTCCTCCGAGCCGATCGCCGAGGCGTGGTCGAGCGGCGTCGGCCTCGACCGCAAGCACACCATCGGCATCCGCAGCATCCTCGACCACGGCCGCATGACCACGGGCATCCAGGGCTGCGGCGGCGTCCAGGACGGCCCCGGCGGCTCCCTGCCGTACATGGACGGCAAGCGCTGCTGGATCAACCAGGAGATCTTCAAGATCAAGGGCGCCAAGGCGTGGCAGCAGCAGGACTTCGCGCACCGCATCGCCCTCGGCGCGGGTGACGCCGACACCGACGTGACGTTCGTCAACGACGCGACCGGCGCGCACCTCGCGATCAACCGCAACAAGCCCGAGCTGATGTGCCGCGGCTACGACAACGCGGACGGCCGCTGGGTGGTCAACCCGATGTTCATCGAGCCGATGCCCCGCAAGTCCGGCACGTACCCCTGCGCCACGGCGGGCGCCACCGACCCGGACGGCGGGCACAGCCCCGTCCGCCGGGCCGACGGCTCCGTGATCCCCGACCAGGTGGACCGGGCGTACTGAGCCGCGGCGGGAACCGGGGACATCGGCGCCCCGGCTCCCGCCACGGAAACCCGAGTGGCCCGCCGGGCACCGCCCGGCGGGCC
>NZ_JBEYZW010000147.1:0-8203 GCF_040646215.1 Streptomyces sp. NPDC046215
GGAAGAGACGGTCTGGACCCAGCCGGCGATGTCGTCGACACGGGTGCCGGTGGCGCCCTTGCGGGTCTCGGCGGGACCAGACGCCCCGGGCCGCCGTCGCGCTCACGTAGTCGCGGAAAGAGCGCGGCGCCCGGCCGAGGGCGCGTTCCACACCGTCGCTCACATAGTCGTCCTCGCCCCGCCTGATGCCGTCGAGGAATCCCGCGAAGGACTCGGCGTCGTCCGCCGCGCCGCCGGCGGCGACCAGGCCCGCGACGTAGTCGGCGCGCGCGATGTGGCGGTGGCGGATCTCCCGGCCCGCCGCCTCGCCGATGAGCGAGAGGGCCTCTTGAAAGGTCATCAGCTCCGCGCCGGAGAGCTCGTAGGTCGCTCCCGCGTGGCCGGGGCCGGTGAGGGCGGCCACCGCGACGTCGGCGATGTCCTCGGCGTCGATGAACGGCTCGCGCCCGTCGCCGGCCGGGGTCGTCAGCTCGCCGGCGAGCAGCTCCGGCAGGAAGAGGCCCGGATCGGCGAAGTTCTGCGCGAACCAGCAGGGCCGCAGCACCGTCCACTCCAGGCCCGAGTCCCGCACGGCCCTCTCGGTCGGGGGTATGCCGTCGTGGTCGATGCCGCGGACCGACATCTGGACGATCCGCCGGACTCCGGCCTCCTCGGCGCGGGCCACGAAATCCGCCCGCTCGGGCAGGCCGAGCGTCTCGGTGGGGACCATGTACACGGCTTCGGCGCCGGCCAGCGCGGGGGCCCAGGTGGCGCGCTCGGCCCAGTCGAAGCGGGTGGCACCGGAGCGGGACGCGGCGCGGACGGTGTGGCCGAGGGCGTGCAGGCGGGGGACGACGCGGCTGCCGGTCTTGCCGGTGGCGCCGAGAACGAGGATCTCAGTCATGCCGTCAGTCAATCCGGGCGGCCCGGGGCGATCCATGGGTGAAAGAGCGGGCCGCATGTGTGAACGTCCGGCCTTCCGGCGCTCCGGCGCGATCGGTCCGGGTGAACCTGTACCGGCCGACGGGCCGGGCGTGGACACTACGGGTAGATGTGCGGTGATGTCACCGGCCGGGTGGCGGCCGCTCCGTGCCGCTCCCGGCCTGCTTCCAGGAAAGGCAGGAGACATGGCGGGTAATGATCTGGGCAGTCTGCTGGGCGGGCTGCTCGGCGGCGGAAAGGCCGTGGGACCGGCCAACCTCCTCGGCGCGCTGCTCGGCACGCTCGGCAGCGACGGGGGCGCCAATCCGCTGTCGGGTCTGCTGCAGCAGCTCGAGGACGGGGGGCTGCGCGAGAAGACCGGGTCGTGGGTGGGCACGGGTGAGAACCAGCCCGTCAGCGGTGCGGAGGTGGCGCAGGCCCTGCCCACGCAGGCCCTCGACAGCGTCGCCCAGCAGGCGGGGCTGTCCCCGGAGGAGGCCGCCGACCAGATGGCCTCCGTGCTGCCGGAGGCGGTCGACAAGCTGACCCCGGAAGGGTCGGTACCGGAGGGCTCCCTGGAGGACATCCTCGGCCGGCGGTAGGCCGGCGGCGGGCCGGCCGTCGCACGGCGGCCGGCGCCCCTCACCCGTTCGAAAACATGTCGGGGTAATCGGCCGGGGCATCTCCCGGCCGGAGGACGGGGAAATCTTCCCCCAGCACCGGAACCGGTGTGCGGAGGGGAAGGGGAGGGTGTGCGCCAAGGTGAGCTGAGCACGCTGCTCGGTGAGAGCAAGGACGCTCGACGAGAGTTACGGGACGCCATTCACGCGACTGCCGAGGAGCTGCGCCGCAGCATCGGCGAGTCCCGCACGGAGGTGCTGTCCGCCCTGCGCGCCGAGCTCGGTGCCATGGGGGCGGACAACGGCGAGACGCGTGCGCGGGCTGTGCGCGCCGGCGATGACATCGCGGATCTGCGGCAGCACGTACAGCAGTTGCACCTCCTCGTCCGCGGCCTCGCCGAGGAGGTGGCGCGCACCCGGGAGGCGCTGACGGCCGTGCCCCCGGGGGCGGTGGCCGGGCAGGAGCACCGGGGCGCGGGGGACGAGGAGGACCCGGAGCAGCGCCGGGAGCTGCTGCGGGCAGCGGCCCGGGTGGCCTCGGCGACGCTGGTCTGCCACCGGGACACCTGGGAGTTCCTGATGAGCCGGGTCGCCGGCCACGCCCACTTCCGGATGCCCCACGAGGTGGCCGACTACAGCGCGGGCCGGGTGCAGGCCGCGCTGTCCGGCCGCTCGCTCATCGCCGTACTGATCGCCCTGGGCGAGACCCGCGACCGGGGGCGCGACGGCGACTGGGCCCTGGCCACCACTGTGTACGACCGGCTCGCCGAGGGGCTCGGCGGTCTGTCCGCGCAGGGCCTGCCCCTCAGCATCGTCCTCGACGACCGTGCCGGTGACGTCCCGGAAGAGCCCGGCACGGCCTAGCCCGGCCCGTTCCCGCGCGGGGCCCGGGCCTTACCGGGCCCCGTCGACCGCGGCGCGCCGGGCGCCGGGCCGAGGAGCGTGCGCAGATCGACGATCCGGTAACCGCGCGCGCGGACGGCGTCGATGATCGCGGGAAGGGCCCGGGCGTCGAGGACGGGGCCGCCGCCGGGGGAACCGACGTGCATCTGCACGATGTGTCCCGGCGCCAGCCCGGCCAGGGCCCGGGTGACGGCCTTGGCGACCGTCATGCCGCCGGCGGGGCCGAGGTAGCCGTTGGTGTCGGTGGTGAACTCGATGTCCGCGAAGCCCAGGTCGTTGACCTGCGCGATCCCCGCCGGGGTGGTGGCGCTGAAGGGGAAGCGGAAGAAGGGCAGCGGAACGGCTCCCGCCGCCGCGCGGATGGCCCGGTCCGCGCGGGTGACCTCCTCCGCGACCCGTGCGCGGGGGAGGCCGTCGAAGAGCGGGTGGCTGTGGGAGTGGTTGCCGAGGCCGTGCCGGGCCGCCATCGCCCGCAGCGCGCGGGGGTGGCGCTCGGCGAAGTCGCCGGTCGGGAAGAACGTGGCCGGCGCGCGGCGCTCGCGCAGCACGGTGAGGACCTCCGCGACCCCGCCGTCGTCCCAGGCCGCGTTGAAGGTCAGCGCGACGACGCGCCGCGAGGTGGGGATCCGGCGGACCTCCTGGCCGAAGAGCCTGTCCACGGGCCCGGCCGGGGCGCGGACGGCGGCCGGCGCGGTGCGGGCGCCGGGGTGCTCCCTGTCGGCGGGCGCCATGGCCCCCAGCGCCAGGGCGGCGGCGAGGAGGCCCCGGCCCAGCCGGAATGCGGAACTGCGTGCACGGTTCATACCCGGGCAACGCGCTCGTGTCCGGCGCGACACGGTGCGGCGGCGGGCGACCGCCGCCGCGCCGGGACCCGTCAGACCGCCTGCGCCTCCTCGTAGAGGTTCTTGGCCTCCGCACCGAAGTACGGCCCGAACATCCGGTTCGGCAGGAAGGTGTAGCCGAAGCTGTTCACCGAAGCCTGCAGGCCCGTTCCGGTGGCCTCGTCGAACGAGGCGAACCACGGTCCGCCGCTCGACCCGCCGGTCATGTTGCAGGCCATGCCGTGGTCCTTGGTGAGGAGGAAGTCCTTGGAGGTGGTCCCGCTGCAGTAGATGAGCTTCTTGCCGTCGTACGGAGCCGCTGCGGGGAAGCCGAAGGCGTACATGGCCTGGTTATAGGCGCCGTTGAACTGCAGGCCCTGGCCCCCGACGACGCCGGTGAGCTTCTGGCCGTTCAGCGGGTTGACGACGGCGGCGCCGATGTCGTGGTTCATGTCCTCACTGGCGACCCACTGGGGTGTCGAGACCGTCTTGGCCGCGGTCCAGGTCCCGTAGGGCGTCTGCCCGTCCTGGTAGCCGGGGACGAAAGCCCAGTTGGTGTGCCAGGCGCCCTGGTACTTCACACAGTGGCCGGCGGTGATCACCGTGCTGCCGTTGCGGCTGGTGACCGCGTCGCCCGAGCAGGAGGCCGTCCGGCCCTGCATGGTGAAGAACACCCGGCCGGAGGTCTTGACGACGGCGCCGCCGCCGGACCAGGCACCGCCCGGCTGCGGGAACGCCTTGGTCTGCGGGGCGGCCCCGGGGGCGGCGGAGGGAGCGGTGGGCCGGACGGTGGACACCTCGCCACCGGCCCTGGGCGCCGAAAGGCTGCCCGGGGCGGCGCCCGAGGGAACGAGCGGGGTGGCCGCGCGCATGCGGTCGGGTGTCCAGAAGTCGGCGACCCGCTGCTGTTCGGCGGCCGAGACCGCGGCGGTGCGGACGGTGGCGGGGTCCGGCAGGGGGGCGGCCGTGGCCGTCTGCAGCCCGGCCGTGAGCAGGGCGCCGGCGGCGATCAGGACTCCGGCGGCGGTACGACGGGGACGTCTCACGCGTACTCCTTCTGCCCGGGCCGCGCGGGGAACCGCGCGGCAGGGTGGGGGCCGGACCGCGGGTGTGCGCGGTCCGGGCAGACGAGCGGTGCGGATACGAGGTGCGTGAGGCAGAGTCCCACGGAAGCCTTGAATTGTCAGGAGCGCATCAACTATCCGCTTCCCGCCCCGGCCGTGGCGCGCGGGCGGCGGCCCTTGTTTGGGCCCTGCGCGCCGGGGCACCCGACGGCTGAGTGACAAAGGGGGCAGCAGAGAGGAGAGAACGCACCATGGGCGCACACGAGAAGGCCAAGGCCAAGGGCGAGCAGGTCAAGGGCACGGCCAAGCGCGCGGCGGGCCGTGCAGTCGGCAACGACCGGGCGGCTTCCGAGGGCCAGGGCGAGAAGTCCAAGGGCGATCTGCGGGCGGCGAAGGAAAAGGCCAAGGACGCCTTCAAGGACTGAGACGCCGCGCACTCCGGCCGGGCCCCTCCGCACCCGCGGAGGGGCCCGGCTGTTGCGCAGGCCGCTGCGCGCCCCGGCCCCGCCGCACCGGGCCCCTGCCCGGGCGCGGGCCACCGGGGTCGCCCGCGCCCCGAGCGCGAGTGCGGCCGAACCCCGTGCGCACCCGGTGCCGACGCGGGCCGGGGCAAGGAGCAGGGCGAGAACCAGGGCGAGGACGGCACACGCACCGCATCGTCAGGTGCCCGTGCCCGGCCCCCGGTTCGGTCGTCGCCGGCGTGACGCTGCGACCCGAGGGCCGCCCGTTCGACGATACCGGTGCGGTTCTCCGGCGGATCGACCGCGGCGAGGAGTATTTCGCGTCTCTTGTCGATCGCCGCTTGCACGGCCGAAAGCCTCTGCTCACAGTTCACTTGGGTCACTTTGGGTCACTCGCGTAACCCCTGTAATCGTCAACCCGCGGATCCGCCGTTTTTTTACGGTCCGTCAGTTCGACGATTCGTCACTTCGTGGAGCCCTGCGCTCCCCGGGGCCCGTTCGGCGCAGCAGAACAGGACCTGACGGGCCGACACCTGACAGCCTGGCAGGGACAGACCGATCCCGGAGAATCAGGGGGACGACATGGGAACCAGACGCCGTCCGCGCACTGCCCGTCTCGACACCCGCGACCGGTACGGCCCACGGCACGCCGGGCCCCGGCGGAAGCACGCTTCCCGGCGGCGCTGGCCGCTGCTGCGGTACGGGGCCGTCCTGCTGGTGTGCGCGGGAGCGGTGGGCGTGACCGTGCCGGCCGGTCTGGCGCACACCGTCGACGACGAGTGGGACGCCACGTCCCCGTTCTGGGCGGAGCCCACGGGCCCCGCCGCCAGCCAGGTGCGGATCTGGGAGGAGCGGGGCCGGGAGGAGGACGCGGCGATCCTGCGCCGCATCGCCGACCGGCCGACGGCCGTCTGGCTGACGGGCAACGACCCCAAAGCGCAGGCCGAGCAGGTCACCCGGCGGGCGGAACGGGCGGGCCGCATCCCGGTCCTCGTCGCCTACAACATCCCGCAGCGCGACTGCGGCCAGTACTCCTCCGGCGGCGCCGCCGACGCCGCCCACTACCGCACATGGGTCTCCCGTGCGGCGGCGGGGATCGGCACCCGGCAGGCGTGGATCATCCTCGAACCGGACGCCCTCGCGCAGTGGGCCTCCGGCTGCGTCCCGGCGGCTGCCGCCAAGCAGCGGCTCGCCCTGCTGACCGAGGCCGTGGAGACGTTCAAGGCGCTGCCTGCGACGTCGGTCTACATCGACGCCGGCAACGCCGGCTGGATCCCCGACCAGCACCGGCTGGCCGATGCGCTCACCAGGTCGGGCATCGGACGGGCGGACGGGTTCGCCCTGAACGTCTCCAACTTCCACACGACGCCGGTCACGCGCGAGTACGGCGACCGGCTCTCCGCCCTGCTCCACGGCACGCATTACGTCGTGGACACCAGCCGGAACGGCAACGGCCCGCTCCAGGAGGAGAAGAAGCCGGCGGGCCCGGAGCCGGGCCCCGCGGCCGGGGCCGGCAAGTCCGGCGCCGAGCCCGCGCCCGACCAGGCGCCCGACCGGACGGCCGGTGCCGAGGACGACATCGAAGCCGACGAGGCCGACCGCGCCACCGAGGACAGCGGGGCGCCCGGCCCGGGTGACGCGGAGCCGTGGTGCAACCCGCCCGGACGGGCCCTGGGCACGCCGCCCACGACGGCCACGGGCCATCCGCTCATCGACGCGTTCCTGTGGATCAAACGCCCGGGCGAATCCGACGGTGCCTGCCGGGGCGCCCCGGCCGCGGGGCGCTGGTGGGCCGACTACGCACTCCGCCTGGCAGGTGCCACGCCCACGTCACCGCCCGCGGCCCCGGGTCCGCCGCCCGCGAGCACGCCCCAAGCCGCTCCCCCGGCCATGAGGCCCAAGCCGACGGAGAACACGGTCCCGCCGCCCTCGACGGGCTGACCGGGCGACGGCTTTCGAGCGGTGTGCGGCCCGCCGGGTGCCCTGGAGGCGATTCGGCGGGCCGCGAGCGCTGGGAACTCCCTCGGGCACGGGGGCGCACGGGGGCCTGTGGGCGGGGTGAGTGTTCGCGCGTGCGGACCGTCGACCATCGGCCTGCCCCGCACCTCGCGGCCCGGGGTGAGCGCTCGCGCGTGCGGCCCGTCGACGGCTGACGGACGGCCTACGGTCCGACGGGCGCGCAAGTTCACGGCAAGGGGATGCCCGCGGGCACCGCGCCGCCGCGCGGCGTTGCGGGCCGCCGGAACGGCAGGACGCAGTTGTGCGCGGCGTCTACGGCATGCGGCATGCGGCAAGAGCACGTGGCGACTGGCGTCCGGCTCACCAGTGCCCTCCGTCAGGGCGGCGCCGCAGGGCCGCCCCACCCGGGTCACACCGGGCATCGGCCGCAGCCGGATGGCGGCCCTTCAACGGGCAAGTGTCCCCGGCCCCCTCCGCGGTAGCGGCGACCGCGAGGCCGGCACCCAAGAGACCGCACCCCAAGGCAGGTTGATGCCTCGTCAGGCCCGGCCGAGGGCGCCCGCCGGGCCCGCGTCCTTCTCCAGGACGACCGGTGCCGTGGCAGTGACGGTAACCGGCCCCGCTCCCGGGGCGGCCACCTCCGCCACCGGCTCACCCGCACCACCCACCACGGCCGGCCCACCCGGTCCGCGTCGGCGGCGCACCTCGCCCCACCACCACACCACCAGCGGGCCCAGGGCCGTCGCCAGCGCCAGGCCCGCCCAGACCCGCATCGCCACGTACCCGTGCCCCCACACCACCGACCCCACCAAACAGCCCCCGAACAGCACCGCCCACCCCAGATGCGTCCGGAAAGTGCCCACCCCGTCCGGCGACACCGAATCCCCCTTCGGCGTCACCACGAAACCCGACCGGCGGCGCAACAACGCCTGCCACAACGCCCGCGCATACAACGGCGCCGACACCGCCGACATCACCATCCCGGCCACCCCCGACGAACCCACCGGCTCATGCGGACTCACATTATGCCGACGATTCACCACATACAACGCCACCTGCAAAGCAGCCGCGTCACCATAAAGCATCAACCACACCGCCGACGGCACACTGATCCCCGCCGCCCCCACCACCAAAAACAACACACACGACACCCCACCCAACACCCACGTCACCGCAGCCATCGGGTAATACGCAACCAACAGCGCATAATTCAGCAATCGACCCCCCGACAACCCCCACACCACCCGCCAGAACTGGCACAACAACGTCTCAAACGTCCCCCGCGACCACCGCAGCTGCTGGGAGAAGAAGTCCGTCCACGACGACGGGCCCTCCCCCACCGCCAACACATCCGGCGTATACACCGACCGCCAGCGCCGTCCCGTCACCGGATTCCGCCGCCGATGAATCTCCAACCCCGTCGCCATATCCTCCGTAATCGAATCATAAAACCCCCCGATCTGCCGCAGCACACT
>NZ_JBEYZW010000148.1:0-7858 GCF_040646215.1 Streptomyces sp. NPDC046215
CCGCCCTCTTCGGCAGTCGCCGGCCGATATTGGGGCTGCGGCGGGTATTGTGGGGGTCGCCGTTGCCACCCAAGCCCTGTGGGGGCTGAGCTCAGCCACATCAGCCCGTCCGGTGACCTACGCCCCGGAGGGCACGGCTTCCTCCGCCGGGCGGCGGTACATGCGCGTCGCCGTGATCTCGCCGTGGACCTGCTCCGCGTCGGGGTCCTGCGGCTGCGGCAGGCCGGGCCGCAGGTGTTCCTCGACGCTGATGTACTTCAGGCCCGCCCGCAGGTCCGCGTCGTTGCGCAACCGGATGACCAGCGGGAACTCCGCCAGGGCCGTGGTGTCGAACAGACCCGTGGTGTACAGCAGCTGCACGCCCAGCGCGTCCGCGACGGCCCGCTGGAGCTCCAGCAGGTAGGTGGCGTTGGCGCGGCCGATGGGGTTGTCGAGGAACAGCGTGCCCGCGTGCCGCTGCTTGTCGCGGCCGCGGTCGTTGCTGCGCAGGGCCGCCATGGTGCAGTACAGGGCGATCGCGGCGGTCAGCAGCTGGCCGCCGGAGAAGACGTCACCCATCTGACCCACCGACACCCGCTCGGCGCGCAGCACCGCGTCGGGCTTGAGGATCTCCACGGCCACGCCGCGCGGCTGCAGCGCCGCCGCGACGCCGCGCAGCAGCAGCGACATGCCGTCGCGGCGCAGGTCGGAGTTCTTCCTGACGGCGGAGCGGGTCGCCTCGTCGATGACCTCGCCGAGCCGGTCGGTGAGGGTGGCCTGGTCGGGGTCGTCGAAGCGGATGCGCAGGAACTCCTGCCCCGACCACTCCCCCAGCCCTTCCGGGAGGCGGGAGAGCCGCTGCGCGGAGCGCAGGGTGGTCAGCGAGGACTCGACGAGGCCGCGCAGCCGGTCGACGATGCTGTCGCGGTTGCGCTCCAGCTGCTCCAGCTCGTCGGTGAGCACCCGCAGCCGGGGGGCGAACGCCTGTGCCCAGGCGGCGGCGTGCTCCGGCAGGGCGGCCGCGGGCAGTTCGCGGATCTGCTGGCGGGCGGGGGTGCGCACCTGCTCGTAGCGGGTGGAGTTGGCGTGGCGCACGAGGATGTCGCTCGCCTCGCGCAGCGAGGACTCCGCCGCCGACAGCTCGCCGGCGCAGCCGCGCAGGGCGCGGCGGGCCTCGGCGGCCGCCTGCCGGGCCTCCTCCAGCGAACCGGGGTACGGCTCGGGCTGCTCGGTGTCCTCGTCGGGGGTGTTGTCCCGCAGGAGGTCGCGCAGCAGGGCGGCGGTGTCGTCGAAGCCGGCGGCCGCGTCCTCGGCGGAGCGGTGGGCGCGCAGCAGGTCGCCGTGGGCCCGGCGGGCGCTCTCCAGGGCGTCGGTGCGGGCGGCGAGGTCGGTGGTGGCCGTGCGCAGCAGCTCCTTGGCCCGGTCAGCGTCGGCGGGGACCATGCCGTCGGGGAGCTCGGTGTGCGCGCTCTCGCCGTCGGCGGGGGCGAGGCGCTCGGCCTCGCCGCGCAGCCGGCCCAGCTGTTCGCTGGCGGTGGAGGCGCGGGTCTCCAGCATCTGGACGAGGGACTCGGCGCGGGCCGCGGCGGCCTGCCGGGAGGGGCCGTCGGCGCCGTCGGTGCCCTCCAGGAGGGTGGCGGCGCGGGTGCGGACCTTGTTGGTGAGGCGGTCGAGCTCGGCGAGGGCCGCGCTCTCGTCGCTCTCGGCGCGGGCCTGTTCGGCGCGGAGGTCGGCGCCGACGCCGACCTTCTCGTAGAGCTGGGAGGCGGCGCGGTACGCCTCGCGGAGCGCGGGCAGGGAGACGGTGGCCGCCCCGGGGTCCGCGGCGGCGTCGGCGTCGTCGGGGGCGCCGGCGATCTCGGCGCGCTCGGCGCGCAGCGCGCGGGCCGTGCGGCGGGCGTCGTCGGCGGCGCGCTGGGCGGCGCGGCGGTCCTCGTCGGCGGCGCGGGCCCGGTCCACGCACTGGGCGGCGCGCTCCTCGGCCTCGGCGGCCTCCTCGGTGAGCTCGCGGACCCGGACCTGCCAGGAGGCGCGCTCGCGCAGCCGGTAGGCGAGGCCGGCGAGGGCGTCGGCGACGCGGCGGGCGCGCGCGGCGACCTCCTGCCGTTCGTCGCGGACCGCGGCCGCCTCGGCGGCGGCCTCCTCGGCCTCCTCCAGGGCGGTGCGCAGGGCGGCGAGCTCCTCCTGGGCGGTGTCGGCGGCGGCGCGGGCCCGCCCGGCCTCGGCGGCGAGCTCCGCGAGACGGCCGGCCGGGCAGCCGGCGCGCCAGGACGTGAGCCGGGCGGCGAGGGTGCGGTCACCGGTCAGGCGTGCCGCTATGGCGCGGATCTCCTCGTCCCGGGCGGTGGCGCGGGCGCGCAGGGCGTGGCGCTCGTCGTCGGCGGCGCGCTCGTCGTGCATGGCCGGATTCGGCGGCACGAGGAAAACGCTGTAGGCGCTGCTTTCGCCCTCCTCGCCCGCGGGGGCCGGGGCGAGGAGGGCCGCGGCCGTGCCGACGGCGACGGCGGAGCGGGGCAGCAGCGCGGCGGCGGCGAGCACCTCGCGGGCGCGGGAGTGCGCGTCGGGGTCGGTGATGACGACGCCGTCGACGAGCTCGGGGCGGGCGGCGAGGACGGCCGCGTGCTCGGCCGGGTCGACGGACTGGGCGAGGTAGCGCCAGCCGGGCAGGGCGGGGATGCCGTGCTCGCCGAGGTACTCCACGGCCGCGAGGACGTCGGGGCTGGGCGGGAGCAAGCCGCCGTCGCCCAGGGCGCCCAGGATCCGGGAGTCGTCGGCGGCCGCGGTGCGCAGGTCGAACATCTGCCGCTCGGAGGCGGCGACGCTCGCGTCGAGCATCTCCCGCAGGGCGTCGGCGCTGCGGTCCAGCTCCTCGGCGGTCAGGGGCCCTTCCGTGGTGCGGCGGGCGGCGGGGACGGCGGCGGGGTGCGGGCGGCCGCCCGCGGCCGGGTCGTCCGCGCCGGGGCCCGTGCGGGGGCCGGGCACCTGGCCGGCGGCCGTCGGCTGGGGCAGGCCCAGCAGTTCGATCAGGCGCTGGTCGGAGCCGAGGGACTCCGCGGCCCGGCGCTCGGCGTCGTAGGCGGACTCCGCGGCGGTGGCGGCGTCCGCGGCGCGGGCCGCGGACAGCTCGGTGCGGGCCAGGGCGGCGGCGGCTTCCTTGGCCCGGTCGGCGGTCTGCCGGGCGGCCTCGCGGGCGCTGTCGTAGGCGGCGACGGCGGGCTTCTCGGCGTCGCTGGCGGCGAGCGCGGCCCGGGCGGGGTCGGTGTCGGGTGCGGTGTCGTCGAGCCATCCGGCGCGGACCGCCTCGGCGGTCTCCTGCTCGACCTCGGCCAGGCGCTGGCGCAGGTGCCCGGCCTCGCTGCGGGCGCGCTGCGCCTCGGTCGCGGCGGCGGTGGCGTCGCGGTGGGCGGCCTCGCCGGTCTCCTGGAGGCCGGCCGAGCGCTCCTCCTCCTCGTTGGCGACGCGCTCGCCCTCGTCGGCGGCCGCGGTCAGGGCGCGGACGAGGTCGGCGGCGGCCCGGGCGCGGGCGGCGAGCGCCGGGGCGGCGTCCCGCTCGGCCTCGCGGATGGCGGCGGCGACGCGGGCCGAGCGGTCGGCGGCCGCGCGGTGGCGCAGGACGGTCTCGGCGGCCTGCCAGGCCGAGTGCAGGGTGCGGGCGTCGTTGAGCTCGCGGCGCTGGGCTGCGGCCGCCTTCTCCCCGGCGGCGAGCGCCAGGGAGGCGTGCCGGTAGGAGAGCTCGGCGGCGACGAGCGCGCTGCGGCCGCGGCCGGCCTCGGCCTCGGTGACGGCGTCCGCGGCGGCGGCGACCTGCTCGGCGAGCTCGGCGGTGCGGCCGCGCTCCTCCTGGCCGCGGGCCGACAGGCGGCGGGCGAGGTTGCGGGTGCGGCGCTCGGCGCCGGCGTGGACGCCGCGGGCCCGGTCGCGGTCGACGGCGGAGTCGGCGATGCGCGAGAGCAGGTCGAGGGAGCCGGCGGTGAAGTCCCGCTCGGCCGTCAGCTCGGCCCGGCGGCCCAGCTTGTGGGCGAAGCCGTGCACGAGGTCGGCGAGGCCGTCGGTGTCCCGGGTGTCGGTGACGGCGCGCAGCAGGAGGTCGGTGAAGTCGGAGTCGTTCTTGACGGCGAAGAGGCCGGCGGCCTCGCCTTCGTCGGCGTTCATCTCGCGCTGGTAGCGGAACAGCTCGGGGTCGAGGCCCAGCTCGCCGAGGTGTTCGTTCCAGCGCTCGTGGATCTCCTCCCACACCACGTCCAGGTGCGGGTACGCCTTGCCGGCCTCGGTGAGGGAGTCGCGGAAGCCCTTCATGGTGCGGCGGCGGCCCCGGGCGCCGGAGGCGCCGTCGTTGCCGGTGCGCATGGCGGTGGACTCGGCCACGGGCAGCGAGTCCAGGCTCAGGCCCGGGCCGGGGCGGAAGGAGTACCACGCCTCGGCGAACTTCCGCGGGTCGTTCGAGACCTGGCGGCCGCGCCACTCGCTGGCCTTGCCGACGACGACGGTCTCACCGGTGAGGACGTGCTGCCACTCCAGGGCGACGTGCCCGCAGTCGTCGGCGAGGAGGAACTTGCGGAGCACGCCGGAGCTGGCGCCGCCCAGGGTGTTGCGGTGGCCGGGCAGCATCACCGAGAAGATCAGCTTGAGGAGGACGGACTTGCCGCCGCCGTTCTCCAGGAAGAGCACGCCGGCGGGCGCGGGGCGCCGCGGCGGGCCGGTGGGCTCCTCCTCGAAGAACTCCGCCTGCGCGGGCGCGGGGGAGGGCACCGGCGCGCCGACCCCTCGCAGGTCCAGCACGGTGTCGGCGTAGCGCGCACCGGCGGGTCCGATGGAGTAGAGGCGGACCCGGGACAGCTCGTACATGGCGGACTCTCGTTGTCGTGACGGGCGGTGGTCAGGAGGCGGTGCTGTGCTGGTGCTCGAAGAACGGCAGGCCGGCGTCGGCCACCAGGTCGAGGTCGTCGGCGTCGTCCGGCGGCAGGAGGGTGGCGCTGCCGTCGCCCACGGGCACCACGCCGAGCTCCAGCAGCTCGGCCATGGCGGCGCTGCCGGCCATGTCGCGCACCTGGAGCTGGTAGCGGGCGGTGGTGCGGTAGGCGCCGCCGGCGTCGTCGCCGGTGCGCTGGAGGAAGCCCGAGTCGACGAGGAAGACGACGGCCTTGGCGATGATGCCGGTCGTGGAGCCGGCGAGGCGGCGGGCGTCCTTGGTGGCGCCGGTCGCGCTGCGCCGCGCGTAGACCCGCCAGGCGGCCTCCAGGCCGGGGGCGTCCGTGGTGGGGTCGGTGTTCTCGCCCTGCTCGGCGGCCTTCTCCTCCAGGCGCCGGCACGCCTGGCGGACGAACGCGTCCACGCCGTTGACGGTGATGCGGCCGATGTAGCCGTCGTCGGCGAGGTCCTCGGGGCGCGGGAAGGCGAGGGCGGCGACGGCGAGGTGGGCGAGGCCGTGCAGGAACCGGTCGGCGGAGTCGGCCGTGGCGCGGCGGGCGTAGTCGCCCATCCGGACGGCGAAGACGGAGTCCTCGGCGGCGGTGACGGCCATGCCGGCGCGGGTGGACACCTCCAGGACGATGAGGCCCAGGCCGGCGGCGACGGCGTCGGCGAGGCGCGCGAAGGCCGGGTCGTCGCGGTGGCGGCGCAGCAGCTCGGCGTACTCGACGTCGCGGGCGGGCAGCAGCTTGGGCTGGAGCCCGAAGGCGATGAGCCGGGCGGCGTCGGCCGCGTCGGCGGGGGTGACGTTGCCGCTCGCCGCTCGGGGTTCGCCGGTCTCACCGGTGCCGGGCTCGTCGACCGGGGCCTCGGCGTCGTACTCAGTCACGGTTGATGCTCCTGCTGGGGGTGTGCGTGAAGTTGCGGTGGGGGCAGCACTGCCGGGCGGGTGGCGGGTGGCCGGCCACTGCCGCGGCGGGAGTTCTTCCCCGTACCCGGCCCTGCCCGGAGCCGGGGGCGACCTCCCGGGCCCGGGGGGTCCGGGGCACAGCCCCGGGGAACGGGGACAGGACGGGGCCGGGGTTCCCTCCCCGCCGCGCCGGCGGCCGGCCGCCGGCTGCGTGAGCGGCGGTGCCGGACCGGCCGTCCGCCGGGCCCGCGGCGATCACGCCGCCTCCGTGCGGTCCGCGGCCATGCCGGCCGCGTCCAGCAGGGCGGTGCCCACGATGAGGTCCGCGCCGCCGAACTCGACGTCGTCGAGCGGGGTGCCGTCGTCGACCGCGAAGAGCAGCGTCTGCTCGCCCTGGCGGTAGGCCGAGCCGACGGACGGGCTGGCGGCGTGGACGGCCAGCAGCGCGACGAGGTAGGGGAGTTCGGGGTCGCGGCGGCGGGCGTCGGCGAGCAGGCCGGACAGGCGGCGGGGTGCGTCGGCCGGCAGGTCGAGGAGCTCCATGGCGCTCGCGAGCTGCGCCTCGCTGAAGCGGCTGTCGTCGGGCGTGGTGATGAGGTCCGGCTCGGGCATCTCCGCACCGAGGTGCTCCCGCTCGGCCGGCGGGGTCAGCAGCATCTCGACGAGGTCGCCCACCCGGACGGACGTGGGCGTGCGCAGCCCCGTGCCCCGGGCGAAGAAGGCGTCGGTGACCCGCCCGGCCTGCTCGACGGGGAGCGGCAGCACGGGCGCGAGGAGCTGGCCGTAGAGGTCGAGGCCGGAGCGGGCGGCGGGGGGTGCGAAAGCCTGCCGGTCCTGCTCGGCGCGGAAGAGGGGGCCGGCCTCCAGCAGCCGGGACTGCAGCTGGGTGTGGCGGCGGATGCAGTCCTTGACGATGTCGACGAGCTCGGCGGCGCGCCGCTTGTGTTCGGCGGTCTTGGGGTCGTTGCCGGTCTCGGCCTCGTCGCGGGCCTTGCGGATGTTGGTGAGGATCGCGTTCTCGTGGCGGTAGCGGTCGGCGACGTGGTCGAGCGCTTCGGCGATCATGTCGGGGACCTGGTGCAGCCAGTCCACGGCGCGGACGTTGCGGCGGGTGGCGTCGAGGGTCTTGCGGAGCGTCTCGGCGTACTGCACGGTCCGGTAGCGGGCCTGCTCGGCGGCGAGCTGGGCGTCGGCGAGGCGGCCCCGGCTGATGAGGACCTCCAGCTTCACCTCGGCGGCGATCTGGGCGCTGGTGACGTCCGTGTCGAGGGCGCCGACGAGCACGTTGACGGCTTCGTCGGTGGTGCGCAGGAAGACGGTGCCGCCGTGGCCGGGCAACTCTTCGATCAGCTTGAAGTCGTAGTCGCGGCGGACGTAGCTGCCGTCGGGGCCGAAGGTGCCGTAGACGGCGCGGAAGCCCCGGTCGACGCTGCCGACGTTGATGAGGTTCTCCAGGACCCAGCGGGCGACGCGCTCGTGCTCGGCCGGGGGGCGGCCGGGGGCCTGGGCGGCGACGCGCGGCAGGAGCCTGGCCACTATCTGCTCGTGGTCGGCGCCGGTGTCGAAGTCCATGTTGAGCGTGACGAGGTCGATGGCGGCCAGGGCCACCTCGGCCATGGCGTAGCAGCCGTACTCACCGGCGAGGTTGGCCTTGCGCGCGTCGAGGTCGTGCAGGGGCGCGGTGCAGGCGAGCGCGCGCAGCCGCCGGGCCAGGCCCTCGTCGGCGGCCGGGCCCGGGGCGACGGGGGTCCCCCCTGCTCGGGGGAGCGAGGACCCGTTGAGCTGGGGCGGAACGGCCGCCGGGGCTGGAGAAGTCACGTCGCACAGAGTAGGCGGTCACCCTGACAACGGACGAAACGGCACGGGTTCCCCGTGCGGGGGGCCACCCTGAGGCCCGCCCTGGAGAGTGTTGGCGGGTCTTCGGCTGCGGGCCCCTCTGTGCCGCCTGCGGCGGCGAGCGTTGTCGCCTGCGGCGCGTCCGTCGTTGCCGCCTGCGGCGGCGAGCGCCCTGCGGGCGCGGGGGGGGGGGGGGGGCGGGGGGGGGGGGCCCCCCGGGGCCGG
>NZ_JBEYZW010000149.1:0-7834 GCF_040646215.1 Streptomyces sp. NPDC046215
CCTGATCGTCCTGGGCCGTTCGCTGGTGACGCGGGGGCAGCCGGGGGGGGCACGGGCAGGTTGTACTACCGCTGAGGAGCCGGTCGCCGTGCCGGGCCGCGGCCCGGCACGGCTCCGTCCCCCTCCGCGCCCACCGGGGCTCAGTCGCGCCCCCGGGCTGCGGCCCGGCGCCGGGTGACGACGAGCGCGCCACCCCCCGCGACGACGAGCAGAACGGCGGCCCCCGCGACGTACGGGGTGGTGGAACCGCCCCCGGTCTCGGCGAGGTTGTGCCCCCGCGCCCCGGCCGTCCGCGGCTCGGCGGACGGGGCGCTCGCGGCGTCTGCGGCACTCGCGGCCGGTGACGGCGTCCGGGCGGCGCCCCGGGGCGTCTCGCAGCCGGCCCGGGCGAGGGTGATCTCGCCCCGGACCTCGGCGACGTTCAGCTTCAGGGGGTTCACGGAGACCTTGAGGGCGAGCGCGGTGGCCGCGGCCGTCCGGGAGGTGGTGGCGGTCTTCGACAGGTCGAGGACGACCTCGCCGACGCCGGGCACCGCCACCTTCGTCGGGCCGTTCGGCGTCAGGGTGACTCTCCTGCCGAGCACGGAGACGCTGCCGAGCAGGTGGGACGTGGCGGCCGGTGTCCGGCCCGCTTCGCACACTGCGGTGGAGGTGACCTGCTGGACCTCGACGAGGGAGCGCAGGGGCAGCCCGGGGACGTGCACCCGGGCGTGGACGAGCCGGGCGTGCCCCTCGGCCTTTCGGGGTCCGGTGGCGGCGCGGGCGGTGGCGGCGTCCGCGCGCAGGAGGTGCACCGGGGCGCCGCGGTCGACGCCGTCGAGGGTGACGGTGAGCGCGGTCTTCGCGGCCTCGCCCGCTCCGGAACGGGCGGGCGCCGCCACCTCGTTGAGGGAGGTGGTGAGCGGTACGCGGACGGTCTCATCGAGCAGTGAGACGTCGAGACCGGCGCGCAGGACGACCGCGTCGGCCTTGCCGTCGGTGCCGGAGCCGCTTCCGGTGGCGTGCGCGGGCCCGGCGCCCAGGGGCGTGGCCGCGGCGACCGCGGCGGCTGCCGCCAGGGCGGCGAGACGGCGTGCGGGCATGCCGGAGGAAGGGCTGGTGGTGCTGGACACGTGTGTGGAACCCCCACAAGAGGTTGGTGCCGCCGGCGCGGCCAATGGGGGACACCGCTCGCGCCGGCGACGGGACCCCGCCATATTTGACCTCAAGAGGGTGAACGGGCAGCGCCCTGACCTCAGTTCACTCCAATGGGCAGGTTTCGCAGTCGCATTCGATTCGGCTGACGCGGGAGTTGATCCTCGTCACCTCCGTCACCCCTGTCCGGCCGAGCCGGGTGATCGCTAAGGTGCCCTATGGCAACCGAGCGGATATCCCCCGAGCCTCCCGCGGCCCCCGCACCGCCCGCGGCCGACCGGAGCGCGCGCGTGGCCGTCACCGTCTTCCCGCTGCTCGTTCTCGCGGCGGGCGCCGTGGGACTGGCCGCCCCCGCGCACTTCACCGGCTGGGCGTCCTCGGTGCCGTACCTGCTGGGTGTGGTGATGTTCTCGATGGGGCTCACGCTGACGCCCCGGGACTTCCACGCGGTCGCCGAACGACCCTGGGCGGTCGCGCTCGGCCTGGTCGCGCACTACGTCATCATGCCGGGGCTCGGCTGGCTGATCGCCACCGCGCTCGGCCTCTCCCCGCAGCTGGCGGCCGGTGTGATCCTCGTCGGCTGCGCGCCCAGCGGCACCGCCTCCAACGTGGTCACCTACCTCGCGCGCGGCGACGTGGCGCTGTCGGTGTCGGTCGCGACGGTCTCCACCCTCGTCGCCCCCCTGGTGACCCCGCCGCTCGCCCTGCTGCTGGCCGGGCAGTACCTGGACGTGGACGCGGGCGCGATGTTCACCGACATCCTCAAGACGGTGCTGGTCCCCGTCGTGGGCGGGGCGATCGTGCGGACGGTCGCGGGCCGGTACGTCGACCGGGTGCTGCGGGCCCTGCCGTGGCTGTCGGCGCTGACGATCGCGGTGCTCGTCCTCATCGTGGTGTCGGGCAGCGCCGCCCGCATCAAGGACGCGGCGGCCCTGGTCTTCCTCGCCGTCGTCCTCCACAACGGGCTGGGCCTGGCGCTGGGTTACGCCTCGGGCCGGGCGGCCCGGCTGGACCGGCCGGCGAGCAGGGCGATGGCGTTCGAGGTCGGCATGCAGAACTCCGGCCTCGCGGCGTCCCTGGCCACGGCCCACTTCAGCCCGGCGGCGGCGCTGCCGGCGGCGATCTTCTCCGTCTGGCACAACGTCTCGGGCGCGGCGGTGGCCGCCTGGATGAGCAGACGGGGGCGCTGAGCGGAGCCCGCTCCGGGCGGGGTTCGCCCCGGGCGGGGTTCGCCCCGGGCGGGGTTCGCTCCGGGCGGGGTTCACCCGGCCCGCGCCGGCCGGGTGCGCCTCTCCGGTGACGCGGCTGCCGCACCAGGGGCCGCCCGGCACATCAACTTCGGCCCTACGGCCCGCGCCGTCGAACCGCCGGGCCCGGCACACCGCGCTCCCGTGGAAGACCGCGGCCCACTGCCGGCGGGACCCCTGACACCTGAGCCGACCCTCCGCCGCCGTAACGGACCCGGCTCACCGCGCCGTCGGACCGATGTGAGCCGAGGCACCTGCCCGGACGGGCCGGGCCGCCGCCGTGACGGACCCGCGCACCACGCCCCGCAGCACCACCCGGCGGGGCGTGCCGCGCGGCGGTGGCCGCCTGGATGAGCAGACGGGGGCGCTGAGCGGAGCCCGCCCCGGGCGGGGTTCGCCCGGCCCGCGCCGGCCGGGTGCGCCTCTGCGGCGGCATGGCAGCCCCGGGGCCGCCCCGGCACATCACCTCCGGCGCCGGGGCCGCACCGCCGGAGCGGCCCACCGCCGTGACGGACCCGGCACACCGCGCTCTTGCGGGAGACCGCAGCCCGCTGCGGGCAGACCACGACACCCGGGCCAGGCACCCACCACCATGACGAACCCGGCCCCCGCGGCAAGCGGTAGGCGGTCGGCGGTCACCGCACCACGCGCCCCCGCAGCACCACCCGGCGGGGCGTGCCGAGGATGCGTACGTCCTGCCGCGGATCGGCGTCGTAGACGACCAGGTCCGCGGGGGCGCCCTCCTCCAGGCCGGGGCGGCCGAGCCACTCGCGGGCGCCCCAGGACGCCGCCGCGAGGGCGGCCGTCGCCGGGATGCCCGCCGTGACCAGCTCGGCGACCTCCTGGCCCACCAGGCCGTGGGCGAGCGAGCCGCCCGCGTCCGTGCCGACGAAGACGGGGATGCCCGCGTCGTAGGCGGCCCGCACGGTCTCGTAGCGGCGGGCGTGCAGGCGGCGCATGTGGTCCGCCCAGCGCGGGAACTTCCCCTGGCCGCCGTCCGCGAGGCGCGGGAACGTCGCGATGTTGACGAGCGTCGGCACGATCGCCACGCCCCGCTCGGCGAACAGCGGGATCGTCTCCTCGGTCAGCCCGGTCGCGTGCTCCACGCAGTCGATGCCCGCCTCCACCAGCGGCGCGAGGGACTCCTCCGCGAAGCAGTGCGCGGTCACCCGGGCGCCCAGCCGGTGCGCCTCCGCGATCGCGGCCTCGACCTCGCCGCGCGGCCAGCAGGACGACAGGTCGCCCGTCTCCCGGTCGATCCAGTCGCCGACGAGCTTGACCCAGCCGTCCCCGCGCCGCGCCTCCCGCGCCACATAGGCCACGAGGTCCTCGGGCTCGATCTCGTGCGCGTAGTTGCGGATGTAACGGCGCGTGCGGGCGATGTGGCGGCCCGCGCGGATGATGCGGGGCAGGTCCTCGCGGTCGTCGACCCACCGGGTGTCCGAGGGGGAGCCGGCGTCGCGCAGCAGCAGGGCGCCCGCGTCCCGGTCGGTCAGGGCCTGTTTCTCGCTGGTCGACGCGTCGACGGGGCCGTGCGCGTCCAGCCCCACGTGGCAGTGCGCGTCCACCAGGCCGGGCAGCGCCCAGCCCTCCACGGTGGTGACGTCCCGCGCGCCCGGGGGCCGCTCGAAGGTGATCCTCCCGTCGACGGCCCACAGCTCGTCGCGCACGGCCTCCGGGTCCGCGCCGACGAGCACCCGCCCCTTGATGTGCAGCACACCACGCTCGCTCATGCACCGCACTGTACGAGGCGGCCGCGCCCGCCCGCCAAGGGCCGGGCGGCACCCGTCGGGAATTCGCCGGAGCATAACCGCCGCCGATATTTGCGCGACGGCCGCCGCATTTCTATTTTCCAGGGCTGCCCGGCATTCTCCTGCCCCCGCATTCCGACCCTAAACACAGAGATTTTATTGCCGTCCCCACACCACCCACGACCTGTGACGGACTCCACATTCCTGCCCGTGAAACCGCGTAAATATCCGACAAACAGCCATCTTTCGCGGCCGCATCGCGCGCGCCCGGGACCCGCGCGATAACACAGCACCCCACCCCCGGGAAAGCCCGCCCCCCCATGCATTTTTCGATTTACCTGGGTAAATTCACTCCCCATGACCGCCGCACAAGCAGACCTTGCACGTGCCCACATCGAATTCCCGCGAATACCGGAGGGACTGGTACTCGACACCCCGGACGTCGAGGACGGAGCCGCGATCTGGCGCATCGCCCGCGACTCGGGGGAACTGGATCTGAACTCCTCGTACAGCTACCTCCTGTGGTGCCGCGACTTCGCCGCCACCTCCGTCGTGGCCCGCACCGCCGGCGGAGAGTTGGCCGGGTTCATCACCGGCTACATCCGCCCGGGACGGCCCCGGACCCTCGTGGTCTGGCAGGTGGCCGTCGACCACGCGCACCGCGGCCGGGGCCTGGCCGCGGCCCTCCTGGACGGGCTGGTCGCGCGGGTCGCCCGGGAGCTGGGCGTCGACGGCATCGAGACCACCGTGACGCCGGACAACACCGCCTCGAACCGGCTGTTCGCCTCCTTCGCCGAGCGGCACGGGGCCCCCGTCGCACGCGAGGTCCTCTTCGACGGCGGCCTCTTCCCCGACACCGGGCACGCGCCCGAGGTGCTCCACCGCATCGGCCCCCTCGCCGGGCCGTCCGGCAGCTGAGCCCCGGGCCCCTTCGCCCGCCCCCACCGAACTTCTCCCCTGGAGCCTCACCATGACCATCACCCCGCCCGCCCTGAGCGTCTTCGAGACCCTGGAGTCGGAGGTGCGCAGCTACTGCCGCAGCTGGCCCGCGGTCTTCGACCGGGCCCAGGGCAGCAGGATGTACGACGAGGACGGCCATACCTACCTCGACTTCTTCGCCGGTGCCGGGGCGCTGAACTACGGGCACAACAACCCCGTGCTCAAACGGGCCCTGCTCGACTACCTCGAACGCGACGGCGTCACCCACGGCCTGGACATGGCGACCACCGCCAAGCGGGCGTTCCTGGAGTCGTTCCAGAACACGATCCTGCGCCCGCGCGACCTGCCCTACAAGGTGATGTTCCCCGGCCCGACGGGCACCAACGCCGTCGAGGCGGCGCTCAAGCTCGCCCGCAAGGCCAAGGGCCGCGAGTCGATCGTCTCCTTCACCAACGCCTTCCACGGCATGTCCCTGGGCTCGCTCGCCGTCACCGGCAACGCCTTCAAGCGGGCCGGCGCGGGCATTCCGCTGGTGCACGGCACCCCGATGCCGTTCGACCATTACTTCGACGGCCAGGTGCCCGACTTCCTGTGGTTCGAGCGGCTGCTGGAGGACCAGGGCTCGGGCCTGAACACCCCCGCCGCCGTCATCGTCGAGACGGTGCAGGGCGAGGGCGGCATCAACGTCGCCCGCCCGGAGTGGCTGCGCGCCCTCGCCGACCTGTGCGAGCGCCGCGACATGCTGCTGATCGTCGACGACATCCAGATGGGCTGCGGGCGCACCGGTGCGTTCTTCTCCTTCGAGGAAGCGGGCATCACCCCGGACATCGTGACCCTCTCGAAGTCCATCGGCGGCTACGGCATGCCGATGTCGCTCACCCTCTTCAAGCCCGAGCTCGACCTCTGGGAGCCGGGCGAGCACAACGGCACGTTCCGCGGCAACAACCCCTCCTTCGTCACCGCCACCGCGGCCCTGAACACCTACTGGGCCGACGGGGACACCGAGAAGCAGACCCTCGCCCGCGGTGAGCAGATCGAGCTGGCGCTGCGCGCGATCTGCGCGGAGCACACCGGGCCCGGCACGGCCGAGTACCGGGGCCGCGGCCTGGTCTGGGGCCTGGAGTTCTCGGACAAGGCCCGGGCCACGGCCGTCGCCCGGCGCGCCTTCGAGCTCGGCCTGCTCATCGAGACCTCGGGCCCCGAGAGCGAGGTCGTCAAGCTCCTCCCGGCGCTGACCATCCCCACGGAGGACCTGGACGAGGGCCTGCGGATCCTCGCCCGCGCGGTCCGCGAGACCGCCTGAGCCCCCCCACCCGCACGAAGTCCCGCACGAAGAAAGGCAGGAATCCCGTGATCATCCGTTCCTTCAAGGACATCGAGGGCACCGACCGGCACGTCAAGGCCAAGTCGGGGACCTGGGAGAGCAAGCGGATCGTGCTCGCCAAGGAGCGGGTCGGTTTCTCGCTGCACGAGACCACGCTGTACGCCGGCACCGAGACGTCCATGTGGTACGCCAACCACATCGAGGCCGTCCTGTGCGTGGAGGGCGAGGCCGAGCTCACCAACGACGAGACCGGTGAGACGCACTGGATCTCGCCCGGCACCATGTACCTGCTGGACGGCCACGAGAAGCACACGATGCGGCCGAAGACCGACTTCCGCTGCGTCTGCGTCTTCAACCCGCCGGTCACCGGGCGGGAGGACCACGACGAGAACGGCGTCTACCCGCTGCTGACGGAGGAGGGCTGACCCATGACGGCCACGGTCACCGACCTGTACCCGACCCGCGGCGCCCGTGAGGTGGCCGTCCCCCGCCAGGACCCGGTGGTGTGGTCCGGCCCCGGCGCGCCGGGGCCCTTCGGGGCGGCGGAGCTGCGGGACTACGACCGCGACGGCTTCGTGCCGGTCGAGCAGCTCATCACGCCGGAGGAGGTGGCGACGTACCGCGCCGAGCTGGACCGGCTGATCGCCGACCCCGCGGTGCGGGCGGACGAGCGCGCGATCGTCGAGCCCGCTTCCCAGGCCGTGCGGTCCGTGTTCGAGGTGCACAGAATCAGTGAGGTCTTCGCCGGCCTGGTGCGCGATCCCCGGGTGGTGGGCCGGGCCCGGCAGCTCCTGGGCTCGGACGTCTACGTCCACCAGTCCCGGATCAACGTCAAGCCGGGCTTCGGTGCCTCCGGTTTCTACTGGCACTCGGACTTCGAGACCTGGCACGCGGAGGACGGGCTGCCGCGCATGCGGACGGTGTCGGTGTCGATCGCGCTGACCGAGAACCACGACACCAACGGCGGCCTGATGATCATGCCGGGTTCGCACCGGACGTTCCTCGGCTGCGCGGGCGAGACGCCGCGGGACAACTACAAGCGGTCGCTGAAGATGCAGGAGGCAGGCACCCCGTCGGACGCGGCCCTGACCGGTTTCGCCGAGGAGCACGGCATCAAGCTGTTCACCGGCCCGGCGGGCTCGGCGACGTGGTTCGACTGCAACTGCATGCACGGGTCGGGGGACAACATCACGCCGTTCCCCCGGAGCAACGTCTTCATCGTGTTCAACAGCGTGGAGAACACGGCGGTGGAGCCGTTCGCCTCGCCGGCGAGGCGGCCGGAGTTCATCGGGGCTCGGGACTTCACTCCGGTGGGCTAGGGCCCGTCGTTGCCGCCTGCGGCGGCGATCGTCGCCGCCTACGGCGCGTCCGCAGTTGCCGCCTCCGGCGGCGAGCGCCCTGCGGGCGCGTCCTCAAGCGCCGGACGGGCTATTCAGCCC
>NZ_JBEYZW010000150.1:0-7775 GCF_040646215.1 Streptomyces sp. NPDC046215
GCGGGCGCCGCGCCCCCTGCGGCGGCTACCTCACCCCCCGCCGGGGCCGGTATCGGCCGAGCTCGGCCGATACCGGCCCGTCCGGTGCCACTGGAGCGAGTGGATTCGAGCACTAGGCGCTTGCACTCGGAGGGGTCGAGTGCTAATCATTGGGCTTAGCACTCTCCGAGTGAGAGTGACAGATTTGGACCGTCGGTGAGGTCCGCAGGCCAGGCGGGGCAAGGAACCGCCCGGTATGCGAGCCGTCCGTCGCGGGCGCCAGCGCGGTCCGGAGCAATCCACCCCGTCCTGGGAGGACCACTTCACATGGCCAAGATCATCGCGTTCGACGAGGAGGCACGGCGCGGTCTCGAGCGCGGGATGAACCAGCTCGCCGACGCCGTCAAGGTCACCCTCGGCCCCAAGGGCCGCAACGTCGTCCTCGAGAAGAAGTGGGGCGCCCCCACGATCACCAACGATGGTGTTTCCATCGCCAAGGAGATCGAGCTCGAGGACCCGTACGAGAAGATCGGCGCCGAGCTGGTCAAGGAGGTCGCGAAGAAGACGGACGACGTCGCCGGTGACGGCACGACGACCGCCACCGTCCTCGCCCAGGCCCTGGTCCGTGAGGGTCTGCGCAACGTCGCCGCCGGCGCCAACCCGATGGCCCTCAAGCGCGGTATCGAGAAGGCCGTCGAGGCCGTCTCCGCCGCCCTGCTCGAGCAGGCCAAGGACGTGGAGACCAAGGAGCAGATCGCCTCCACCGCCTCCATCTCCGCCGCCGACACCCAGATCGGCGAGCTCATCGCCGAGGCGATGGACAAGGTCGGCAAGGAAGGCGTCATCACCGTCGAGGAGTCCCAGACCTTCGGTCTGGAGCTTGAGCTCACCGAGGGCATGCGCTTCGACAAGGGCTACATCTCGGCGTACTTCGCCACCGACATGGAGCGTATGGAGGCGTCGCTCGACGACCCGTACATCCTGATCGTCAACTCGAAGATCGGCTCGGTCAAGGACCTGCTGCCGCTCCTCGAGAAGGTCATGCAGTCCGGCAAGCCGCTGCTGATCATCGCCGAGGACGTCGAGGGCGAGGCCCTGTCCACGCTCGTCGTGAACAAGATCCGTGGCACCTTCAAGTCCGTCGCCGTCAAGGCCCCGGGCTTCGGCGACCGCCGCAAGGCCATGCTCGGCGACATCGCCATCCTCACCGGTGGCACTGTCATCTCCGAGGAGGTCGGCCTCAAGCTGGAGAACGCCGGTCTCGACCTGCTCGGCCGCGCCCGCAAGGTCGTCATCACCAAGGACGAGACGACCATCGTCGACGGCTCCGGTGACAGCGACCAGGTCCAGGGCCGCGTCAACCAGATCCGCGCCGAGATCGACAACAGCGACTCGGACTACGACCGCGAGAAGCTCCAGGAGCGCCTCGCGAAGCTGGCCGGCGGCGTGGCCGTCATCAAGGCCGGTGCCGCGACCGAGGTCGAGCTCAAGGAGCGCAAGCACCGCATCGAGGACGCCGTTCGCAACGCGAAGGCGGCCGTCGAGGAGGGCATCGTCGCCGGTGGTGGCGTGGCCCTGCTCCAGGCCTCCGCGGTCTTCGAGAAGCTCGAGCTCGAGGGTGACGAGGCGACCGGCGCCAAGGCCGTGAAGCTGGCCCTGGAGGCCCCGCTCAAGCAGATCGCCGTCAACGGTGGTCTCGAGGGTGGCGTCATCGTCGAGAAGGTGCGCAACCTGCCCGTCGGCCACGGCCTGAACGCCGCGACCGGTGAGTACGTCGACATGATCGCCGAGGGCATCATCGACCCGGCGAAGGTCACGCGCTCCGCGCTGCAGAACGCCGCGTCCATCGCCGCGCTGTTCCTCACCACCGAGGCCGTCATCGCCGACAAGCCGGAGAAGGCCGCCGCGGCCGCTCCGGGCGGCATGCCGGGCGGTGACATGGACTTCTGATCCCTTCGAGGATCAGCTGTTCCAGCAGTACGTGCCGAGGGCGGCACCCCCGTCGCGGGGGGTGCCGCCCTCGGGCGTTTTCCGGGCCGGCGCGCTCCGCCGGCAGCCGGGCCGCCCCACCCGCGGGCGCATCGTGGCTGGTCGCAGTCTTCCGCGCCCCTTCGGGCGCGGCTGCCCGGCGTGGCGTCGCGAGCCCCCGCTCAGGCGGCCTTCTCCGGCACCGTCTCCGTCGCCGGTGCCGCGTTCAGTTCCTCCAGCGCGCCCCGGCCGAAGCCGAAGAAGTACGTTGCCGCGAAGCCCGCCGCATAGCCCGCCAGCAGCCCCGCCCCGTAGATCACCACCGTCCGGCCCAGGCCGTGATTGCCCTGGAGCAGGGGGAAGAGGGCCCAGCCCGACGGGCCGATGGCCGTCGAGCCCACCTTGTCGCCCAGCTGGTTGAGCAGGCCCACCAGGCCGCCGCCGAAGGCGCCCCCGACACAGGCCGTCACGAACGGGCGCCCCAGCGGCAGCGACACCCCGTAGATCAGCGGCTCCCCGATGCCCAGGAGACCGGCCGGCAGCGCGGACCGGATCGTCGTCCGGATCGAGCCGTTGCGCGACAGCCGCACGTACACCGCGAGGGCCGCGCCGACCTGCCCCGCGCCCGCCATCGCCAGGATCGGCAGCAGCACCGTGTAGCCCTGGTGCTGGATCAGGGTCGTGTGGATCGGGATCAGCGCCTGGTGCAGGCCCAGCATCACCAGCGGCAGGAACAGCCCGCCCAGCACGAAACCCGCCGCCGCACCGCCGTGGGCCAGCAGCCGGTCGGCGAGGTGCCCGATGCCGGTGGAGATCTCACCGGCCACGAACATCAGCCCGTAGAGGGTGACCAGGCCCGCCCCCAGCACCGTCAGCGTCGGCGTGAGCAGCACGTCCAGCGCCTCCGGCACCCGGCGCCGGCACCACTTCTCGATCCGCGTGGCCAGCAGGGCCGCCGCGAGTGCCCCGAGCACCCCGCCCTGACCGGGCGCCAGCTCCTCGCCGAAGGCGTCCACCCGGGCGACGCCCGGGAAGACGATGACGGCCGCGACCGCCCCGCCCAGCACGGGCGTGCCGCCGAACTCCTTCGCCGTGTTGTAGCCGACGAACACCGCGATCAGCGACATGAAACCCGACGCGACCGCGCCCAGCGCCGGTGCCAGCGCGGGCAGCCACCCGAGGTTGGCCAGCAGCCCGGCGAGGCCCGCGACGATGCCGCAGCCGATCAGCGCCGGGATCAGCGGCACGAAGATCGCGGCGATGCGGCGCAGCAGGAGCTTGCCCGGCGTGGCGTTCCGGGCCCCCCGCTCCGCCCGGAGCGCCGCCCCCCGCTCGGCCAGGGCCTCGGCCGTGACCGCGCCGTCCCCGTGGCCCGCCGTCAGCCGTTCGAGCTCGGGGGCCACCCGGGCGACCGTGCCCGGGCCCAGCACCACCTGGTACGACTCGCCGTCCTCGACCACCCCCAGCACGGCCGGCAGCGCCCGCAGCGCGCCGTCCCGCACCAGGGCGCGGTCGCGCAGCTCCAGGCGCAGCCGGGTCATGCAGTTCGTGACGGAAACGATGTTCCCGGCGCCGCCGAGGAGGGGGAGGAGGGCGGCGGCGGTGGCGCTGTGCTTGTGGTCGTCTGCCATGGGAGGTGCCCTTGCTCGCTCCGCTCAGCCCCGGGTGAGGTCGAGCGCCGTGCGCAGATGGCCGCCCGACTCGGCCAGGAGACGGGCGGCGGTGGGGCCGTCGACCCCGCCCAGGACGACGAGGACGGCGGCCTTCACTTCACCGCCGGTCGCCGCCAGGGCCGCTTCTATCTCCTGGTCGGGGGCGCCCGTGGCCAGGGAGACGATGCGCCGCGAGCGGGCGCGCAGCTTGTCGTTGGACGCGCGCACGTCCACCATCAGGTTCCCGTACGTCTTGCCGAGCCGGATCATCGTGACGGTCGAGAGCATGTTGAGGACGAGCTTCTGCGCCGTGCCCGCCTTCAGCCGGGTCGACCCCGTGAGCAGCTCCGGGCCCACGACGACCTCGATGGCGTGGTCGGCGGCCGCGCCCAGCGGCGAGCCCGCGTTGCAGGACAGCCCGACGGTGAGCGCGCCCGCCCGCCGGGCGTGCTCCACGGCCCCGACGGCGTACGGGGTGCGGCCGGAGGCCGAGACGCCGACGACGGTGTCGGCCGGGCCGACCCCGATCGCCTCCAGGTCGGCCGCGGCCAGCTCCTTGCTGTCCTCGGCGCCCTCGACGGCCGTGACCAGCGCCGGCGACCCGCCCGCGATCAGCCCGACGACCTGCGCCGGATCGGTGTTGAACGTCGGCGGGCACTCGCTCGCGTCCAGCACCCCGAGCCGCCCGGCCGTGCCCGCGCCCGCGTAGACCAGCCGGCCGCCGGCCGCCATCCGGGCGGCGGTCGCGTCGATGGCGGCCGCGATCTCCGGGAGCCGGGCGGCGACGGCGCCGGGGACGCCGGCGTCCTCCGCGTTCATGATCCGGGCGATGTCGAGGGTCGGCAGCCGGTCGATGTCCGCGAGCTCCGGGCGGAACGCCTCGGTGGTCAGCGCGGCGAGCTCGGCGTGCAGGGGCGAGGAGGCGGAGGAGGCGGGTGTCGCGGACGAAGCAGGGGCCATGGGCGGACGGCTCCCTTCCGGTGAGGGCCCGGGCCGATCAGCGGCGCGGGTCGTGGCGGTGGGCGAGCGCTTCGTAGGAGGCGGACAGGGCCGGCGCCGCGGTGTCGTACGTCCGCTGGGCGACGCCGATGAACAGGCAGTCCACCACGAGAAGCTGGCTGGTGCGGCTCGACATGGCCGCGGGGCGCAGCTCGCTCTCCCGGGCCGTGGACGTGGTCAGGACGTGGTCCGCGTACTGGGCGATCTCCGCGCCCGGCCGGCCGGTGATCGCCACCGTCGTCGCCCCGTGCTCGAAGGCCACCCGCAGCGGCTCGATGACGTCGGTGGTGCGCCCCGAGTGGGTGATGGCGATCGCCACGTCACCCGCCCGCAGCTGGACGGCGTTGGTGACGGCCAGGTGCGGGTCGGCGGGCGCGTGCGCGATCAGACCGATGCGCAGCAGCTTCTGCACGAGGTCCTGGCCCACCAGGTTGGACGCGCCGATGCCGTAGACGTCGATGCGCCGGGCGGCCGCCAGCGCGCCGACCGCGGCCTCCAGGACGGCGGTGTCGAGCCCGGCGGCCGTGTCCGCCAGGCACTGCGCCTCCTCCTGGGCCAGCTTGGCGACCACCCCGGCCAGCGGGTCGTCCACCGCGATGTCGGCGGTGACGGCCGGCGCCCGGCCCGCCGCCTGCTCCGCCGCGAGCCCGGCCAGGGCAAGCCGCAGATCGCGGTAGCCGGGATAGCCGAGGATCCGGGCGGTGCGCACGACCGTGGCCTCGCTCGTGCCCGTGCGCTCCGCGAGCCCGGTGACGGTGAGCGCGGCGGAGCCGGCCGGGTCGTTCGCCACGGCCTCGGCGACCCGCTGCATCGAGCGGGTCATGGACGGCGCCAGCGTCCGGACCTTGGAGGCGAGGGCGCCGGGGGACGGGGGCGTGACGGAGGCGGCGGGGGGCGCGAAAGTTTCTTTCACTTTGCTGCTCACCTTTTGAAAGGTATTTTCAGCCCGGTGAGCCGTCAACCCTCGGCGTCCCGGACAATGGACCGTATGGAGCTCGAACAGGCACTGCACACGGCGCGCGCCCTCGTCCTCGCCGACCTCGTCGCGGGTGACGCGGCGCAAGCGGACGTCGTCTCGCTCGTCGAGGACGCGGTGGCGCACCGCAGGTGGTGGGCCGAGCAGTGGCCGGAGGGCGTCTCCTACGTCGTCGGGCTGATCGCCCAGGACGTGCAGGACGCCCTGCTGGAACGGCACGGCCGCTGGCCGCTGTGCCCCGTCTGCACGGAGGGCGGCGACCCGCACGCCCTGGAGGTCGAGCCGGAGCTCGGCGCCGACCCGCACTGGGCCTGCACCAAGCAGGCGGTGCTGGTGGCACGGGTGGGGTCGCTGAACGCGGCCCTGCGGTGAGGCGCCGGTGACGCTTTACATCGACCCGCCCACCTGGCCCGGCCACGGCCGGATGTGGTCCCACCTGATCAGCGACGTGTCGTTCGCCGAACTCCACGCCTTCGCGGCGGAGCTCGGCGCACCCCCGCGCGCCTTCGACCGGGACCACTACGACGTGCCCTCCACGTCCTACGCCGGGGCCGTCGCCCTCGGCGCCCGGGAAGTGGGCAGCAAGGAGCTGGTCGCCATCCTGGTGGCGGCCGGTCTGCGGCGCCCCAAGTACGACCGGCCGGCCGGCTGAGTCAGGCCGTCAGCAGCTCCAGCTCGGTGGTGAGGTTGCGGCGCGCGACGGTCTCCCAGCGGTCGTGCCCCAGCGGCGTCCGGAACAGCCTCGGCAGCCCCAGCAGCTGTCTGAGCACCGCCGCCCGGCCGTCGCGGAACGCCGCGTCGGGCACGAACCCGTACTCCTGGCGCACCGCCGCCGCGTACGCCGCGTAGTCCTGCGGCGCCCCCGCCAGGACCGCCAGGTCCGCGTCGCACAGCACCTCGCCGTCCCGGTCGCCCGGCGCCGGGTCATGGCCGGCCGTCAGCCGCACCAGGCGGGCCGTCTGCGCCGTACGCGCCCCGTCGACGCCCAGCTCGGGCAGGGCGCGCTCGGCCAACTGGGCACTGCGCTCCTCGTTCTCCGAGCGGTCCGGGCGGTAGACCGCGTCGTGGAACCAGGCGGCGAAGCGCACGGTGTCCGCGTCCTCGGCGTGCGCGGCGAGCTCGTCGACCCGATCGAGCACCGCCGTCAGATGATCGACCGTGTGGTACCGGCGCTGCGGCTCCGACCAGCGGCGCAGCAGTTCGTCGGCGTACGGGAGGGGATCCGGGCCCGGCGCGCCGCCGCGCGCCCGCAGGACGGTCTCCTGCCAGCGGGCGCGCAGGGCGGGGCCGGACGGGTGCTCGTGCGTGGCTGCCATGGGCCAATTGTGGAACACGGCTTTCGGGGCGCGGGGACGGTATGGCAGGCTGTCTACATGTCTAGACCAATTCTCGAGGTTATCGCGCTCACCCCCGAGGACGCGGTGGCGGCCCAGGCCGGAGGGGCGGACCGCCTCGAACTGGTCACCGACATGGCCGCCGACGGGCTCACCCCCCACCGGGAGACCTACGCCGCGGTCCGGGCCGCCGTCGACATCCCCGTGCGGGTCATGCTCCGCGCCACCGACGGCTTCGCCGTGGGCGGCGCGGCCGCCCTGGACGCGCTGTGCGCCGACGCGGTGGCGCTCGCCGCTGAGGGTGCCGACGAATTCGTCCTCGGCTTCCTCACCGACGACGGCCGCGCCGACCTCACCGCGGTCACCGCCCTCGCCGACGCGATCGGGCCGCGGGCCCGCTGGACGTTCCACCGCGCCATCGACCGGGCCGCCGACCGCGACGCCCTCCGCAAGCAGCTCGCCGACCTGCCCGGCCTCGACACGTACCTGACCGCCGGATCCCCCGCCGGCGTCGGCGACGGCCTCGCGACGCTCCTCGCGGAGGCCGCGCGGGGCGACGAGCCGGGGTACGAGCCGCGGATCCTCGTGGGGGGCGGGTTGCAGCTGGAGCACGTTCCCGTGCTGCTGGCCGGGGGGATCAGCGGGTTCCACATCGGCGGGGCGGCGCGGCCTGCGGGGTGGGGGCGGCCGGTTGATGCGGGGGCTGTGGCTGAGTGGCGAGTTGCGGTAGGCGCGTAGCGCCGTTTCTTTGTGCGGCGCCGTTTCCCCTGCGGGGGGCGTGTCCGCTGCGCGGGGCTGTTCAGGTGCGGTGTCGGGCCTGCGCGGGTGGGGTGTTCGGGGCTGCTTCGCTTTACGCCCCGAACACCC
>NZ_JBEYZW010000151.1:0-7541 GCF_040646215.1 Streptomyces sp. NPDC046215
GGCCTGTTGTCGGGGCGTAAAGCGAAGCAGCCCCGACAACAGGCCCGCGGAGGCCCACCCCCGCACATTGAAAGCCCCGCGCAGCGGACAACGCCCCCCGCAGGGGCAACGGCGCCGCACCCGGCAACGCCCCGCGCAGCCGGCAACGCCCCGCCCCGCGCAGCGGAGCGGCCCCGCGCAGCGGACACGCCCCCGCGCAGCGGGAAACGGACAAGGACCACCCCCAACCACTACCGCGCCAGCGGAAACGGCGCGGCGTGCACCACCGTGAGGCCCGATACCGCCCGCGTCAGCGCCACGTACAGCCGTCGCAGCCCCGTGCGTTCGTCCGGCTCGGCGGAGAGGATCGCGGCCGGCTCGTCCAGGACCACGTAGTCGTACTCCAGGCCCTTGGCCAGCGTCGCCGGCACCAGCGTCAGCCGGGACTCCGCCGACGTCTCCTCGCCGGGGGACAGGTACGGCAGGCCCGCCGCCGTCAGCGCCTCGGCCAGGGCCGGGATCCGGGGTTCCGCGGCGATCAGGCCGATCGAGCCCTCCTCGGCGAGAGCCGCCCGGCACGCGTCGAGCACCGCCGCGTCCAGGGCCTCCGGTTCGACGGCCCGGACGCGCAAGGAGCCCGCGCTGTCGCGGACCGACGTGGCCTCGGCCAGGCCCGGGGCAATCGACGGGAGCAGGCGTGACGCGTAGGAGATGATCTCGCGCGGCACCCGGAAGCCCCGGGTGAGCTCCTCGATCTGCGCCCCGGCCTTGCCCAGGTGGGCCAAGGCCTCCGGCCAACTGTTCGTGGCCCAGGGCGTCGTGCCCTGCGCGAGGTCGCCGAGGACGGTCGCCGAACCCGTCGTGCAGCGACGGCCCACGGCCCGGTACTGCATGGGGGACAGGTCCTGGGCCTCGTCCAGGACCACATGGCCGAGCGACGGCGTACGGGCGATCAGGTCGGCCGCCTCGTCGATCAGAACGGCGTCCGCGGCCGTCCACCGGGCGGACTTCACGCTGCGGGCCGGCTTTGGCATGAGGATCTCCGCCTGCTCCCGCGCGTCCAGCAGGCCCTCCGCGTGCTCCGCGAGGAACTCCGCGTCGGACAGCAGCCGCAGGACCAGCTTCGCCGGGTCGACCTGCGGCCACACCGTCTTGACCACCGCTTTCACGGCCGCGCTGCGGGCCACCGCGTCCTGCACCCGGTCGTCGGGGGCCTCCCCGGCCTCCTCCATCCGGACCAGGACCGCGTGCGCGATGCGCTGCGGGAGCGCCTCGCGGGCGGCGCCGTAGCGGATGTCGCGGGCCAGCAGTTCGCGGACCATCTCCTCCAGTTCGTACGCGGGCACCCGCCAGCGGCGCGAGCCGCGGACGACGACGAGCGGCTCGGCCGGCATGGTGACGCCCGAGCGGAGCGCGCGCCGCAGGACTTCCGCCATGCGGGCGTCGCCCTTGACGACGGCCGCGGCCGCGGTGTCGGCGGCGCGGACCTCCACGTGGGCCACGAGGTCGTCGACGGTGGCCTGGGCGACGTTCAACTCGCCGAGGGCGGGCAGCACCTGCTCGATGTAGTGCAGGAACGACCGGTTCGGGCCGATGACCAGGGTGCCGGTGCGGGCCAGCCGCTCGCGGTGCGCGTAGAGGAGGTAGGCGACGCGGTGCAGGCCCACGGCGGTCTTCCCCGTGCCCGGGGCGCCCTGGACGCAGACCGTGCCGCCGATCCCGGCGCGGACGATCTCGTCCTGCTCCGGCTGGATCGTGGCGACGATGTCCCGCATGGGGCCCACGCGCGGGCGCTCGATCTCGCTGCGCAGGAGCCGGCCCGGCTGCTCGTCGCCGGCGGCGTCGGTCAGGTCCTCGTCCTCGTACGCCGTCAACTCCCCGCCCGTGTAGCCGAAGCGGCGGCGCATCCGCACGTCCATCGGCTCCTTCTTGGAGGCGCGGTAGAACGGCTGGGAGACGGGGGCGCGCCAGTCGATGACCATCGGGTCGCCGTCCGCGTCGTGGACGTGCCGGCGCCCGATGTAGAAGCGCTCGCCGCCGGCGCCCTCGGCCCGGTCCGCGCCGGGGGCGTGCAGGTAGTCGAGGCGGCCGAAGAACAGCGGGGTGTGCGCGAGGTCGGCCAGGGCGGTGACGCGCTGCTCGATCTGGTTCCGCAGCACGGCCGCGTTGACCCAGTTCGCGGTGACGTCCTTGATGTCGAGGGACTCGACGTCGGCGCGCATGGCGCGCAGCGCGGTGCGGGACGAGGACAGGTGGGCGCGCTCGTTCTCAAGGGGGTCGTTCGGGACTTGCTGCGCGGGCACGGCGGGGCCTCCGGGCGGGGTGCGGGCGGGTGTGAGCGGAAGCCCGCCGGTTTCCGTCCGGTCGGGGGCGCTCCCATGAGGCGAGGGAGGCGGCGGAATCGGTGAGTGTATCCAGCAGGAAACCCGGGCGCGAACGGTTTTCCGCGCCCGGGCCGGGGGCGTCTCAGGGTCGCCGTCCACCTTGCGTAGGGGGCGGCATGGTCCTGTGGTCCTACGGCACCCCGACGTCTTTACACCGGCAGGCCGATGTGCGGCGGACGGGGAGAAACCATCATGGAACACATGAACACCGCGTCCTCCACCACCGCAGCCCAGGGCGCCCACTCGGGCGCCACCGCCTTCGCCGACGGCCGGCCCCGGCCCGGCCTCGGCGGCGCCTTCCGCGCGCTCAAGGTCTTCGCGGGCGCCGCCGTCAGCGTCGTCCTCCTCGGCGAATCCGCCGACAAGCGGGCCGTACGCGCCATGTGACCCCGGCGGGTCAGTCCTCGGTCAGGAGGATGTCCGCGTCGTCGAAGATCCTCAGGACCACGAGGAGCAGGCGCCCTCGCGAGATCATGTACTCGGCCACGATCTGCGACGTGAGACGGATTTCCCTGTCCTGCTCGCCCGGGCCGACGGGCCGCGAAAGCTCGGTGTAGGGATCGCGCGCGAGGATCTCGATCGCCTTCTCGAACGACGCCCTGCGGACAGGGTCCAGCCGGTCACGGTCGCGGGCCGCCGGCTCGGTGTACAACACCTCGTAGATGTCCTGATGGGACATGCTGCTCTCTCCTTGCCATGGCGCGACTCTCCCGCCAGCGTACCGAGCGGGAATCATTCGGGGGATCGGATCGCCGCCCAGCCGGACGGACTCAGGCGGCGTCCTCGTCGGCCAGCAGCGAATCCGCGTCCACGATGCGGTACGCGTAGCCCTGTTCCGCCAGGAAGCGCTGGCGGTGGGCCGCGAAGTCCTGGTCGACCGTGTCGCGGGCGACCACCGAGTAGAAGCGCGCCTCGTGGCCGTCCGCCTTCGGGCGCAGGACCCGGCCGAGGCGCTGTGCCTCCTCCTGGCGGGAGCCGAACGTGCCCGACACCTGGATGGCGACCGTCGCCTCCGGCAGGTCGATGGAGAAGTTCGCGACCTTCGAGACGACCAGCACCGACAACTCGCCCTGCCGGAACGCCTCGAAGAGCTTCTCGCGCTGGGCGTTGGTGGTCTCGCCCTTGATGACGGGCGCGTCCAGGTGCTCGCCCAGCTCGTCCAGCTGGTCGATGTACTGGCCGATGACCAGCGTCTGCTCGCCCCGGTGCTTGGCGACCAGCGCCTCGGTGACCTTCCGCTTCGTCGCGGTCGTCGCGCAGTAGCGGTACTTGTCCTCGGTCTCGGCCGTGGCGTACGCGAGCCGCTCGGCGTCCGTGAGGTTGACGCGGACCTCGACGCAGTCGGCGGGCGCGATATAGCCCTGCGCCTCGATCTCCTTCCACGGCGCGTCGAAACGCTTGGGGCCGATGAGGGAGAAGACGTCGGACTCGCGGCCGTCCTCGCGGACCAGGGTGGCCGTCAGGCCCAGGCGGCGGCGTGCCTGGAGGTCGGCGGTGAACTTGAAGACCGGCGCCGGCAGCAGGTGCACCTCGTCGTAGACGACCAGGCCCCAGTCCCGGGAGTCGAACAGCTCCAGGTGCGGGTAGACGCCCTTCCGCTTCGTCGTCAGCACCTGATAGGTGGCGATGGTGACCGGACGGATCTCCTTCCGCGTCCCCGAGTACTCGCCGATCTCCTCCTCGGTCAGCGACGTCCGCTTGACCAGCTCGTGCTTCCACTGCCGGGCCGAGACGGTGTTGGTGACGAGGATCAGCGTCGTGGCCTTGGCCTGGGCCATGGCACCCGCGCCGACGAGCGTCTTGCCCGCGCCGCAGGGCAGCACGACCACCCCCGAGCCGCCGTGCCAGAAGCCCTCCACGGCCTGCCGCTGGTACGGGCGCAGCGACCAGCCGCTCTCGTCCAGCTCGATGGGGTGCGCCTCACCGTCGACGTAGCCCGCGAGGTCCTCGGCGGGCCAGCCGAGCTTGAGGAGGGTCTGCTTGACCTGGCCGCGCTCGGAGGGGTGCACGGCGACGGTGTCGGGGTCGATCCGGGCGCCGACCAGCGGCTGGACCTTCTTCGAGCGGAGGATCTCCTCCAGCACCGGGCGGTCCGTGCTCTCCAGGACCAGCCCGTGCACGGGGTGCTTGAGCAGCCGCAGCCGCCCGTAGCGGTCCATCGTCTCGGCGATGTCGACGAGCAGGGCGTGCGGCACGGGGTAGCGGGAGTGGGTGACGAGCGCGTCGACGACCTGCTCGGCGTCGTGGCCCGCGGCCCGGGCGTTCCACAGGCCCAGCGGGGTCAGCCGGTAGGTGTGGATGTGCTCCGGCGCCCGCTCCAGCTCCGCGAAGGGCGCGATGGCGCGGCGGCACGCGTCCGCCTGCTCGTGGTCCACCTCCAGAAGCAGTGTCTTGTCGCTCTGGACGATGAGAGGTCCGTTCACGCGCCTGGGCCCTTTCCGCTCGCGGTCGGCCGTCACGCGCCGGTCGGCTCGTGCGGCCAAACGTCCAGTGTGCCGCATGCGGGGAAATCGCGAGGTCGGACCCGGCTCAGACGGAGTCGGCCACCTCGTCGACGAGCTCGGCGACCCCCGTGATCCGGTGCAGCGGGTACGTGCGGATCTCGTCCGCCGTGTGGTCGTACGCCGTCACGAAACCGCCCTCCACCCGCACCGGCGCGATCACCCGCTGGCTCGCGGCGCCCTCGGCGTTGACGTAGCCGATCCACAGGGCGGCGCCCGTCAGGACCGCCGCCTGCATCGTCGCGAGCGTGTCTGCGGACGTGGTGCGCGGCAGGCCGCCCGCCTCCGGCGCGGGCGCCGCGGCCGGCTTGCGCTCGGCGGTCGAGGCCATGTCACCCGCGCGGACGGCCCGCACCGCCGCGTCCAGCAGCGTGGCGTCGGGCACCGGCGGGCCGTCGGGCACGGGGGCCGGCGCGGTGCGCGGCGGGGTGCGGTGGGCGTCCGCCCGGCTGATCAGCACATCACCCTCGGCGGACTCGGCCGCCGGCGCGTACCCCATGCCCCGCAGCCCCTCCAGCAGGGCGTCCGGTGCGGCCTGCGAGGCCAGCACCGTCGGCGCGAGACGGCGCAGCCGCAGCGGGTCCGAGCGCCGGTCGGCGAGGATCTCCGCGAGGACGGCCTCGTCGTCGCAGCGCAGGTACGAGGAGGCGGCACCGACCCGCAGGTGCCCGTGGCGGCGGGCCACGTCGTCGATCAGATACGCCAGCGGCTGCGGCACCGGCGTACGGGAGTGGGCCGTGAGGAACGCCTTCAGATCGGCCGCCGTCCGCCCGGCGTCCAGCGCCCGGCGCACGGACGCGGGGGTGAAGCGGTAGACCGTGGCACCGCCCTTGGACTCGATGTCCGCGAGCACCCCCAGCGTCTGCGCGAGCGGCCGCACCAGCGGGCCGGGCGCGACAGCGGTCAGGTCCGCCTGCAACAGCACGTGGTCGAGCGGCGCCGGCAGCAGCGGCGCCAGCAGGGCCGCCGCTGTCTCCAGCCGTGTGGCCGCCCCGGCGAGCAGGGCACGGCCGGGGGCGGTCAGCGCGCCGCGGTTGGTGACACCGAGCAGCTCCGCCTCGGCCAGCGCCCACCGCGCCAGCCGGGACCGCAGGTCTTCGACGGCCGGGTCGGCGCTCTGCCGCGGGGGACGCTCCCAGTGCAGGCGGGCCAGGAGCGTGTCCGGGGCGACGGACGCGCCCTCCGGCAGGCCCGCCAGAAGCGCCAGGACCCGGTGGCGGACCTCCGGGGCCGGGGCGCGGTCCAGGTCCGGGCCCAGGGCGGCGAGGGTGCGGCCCTTGGCGTCCCGCCCGCCGACCAGCCCCGGGGTACGGGTGGCCGCGAGCCAGGCCGACGCCAGCAGCGCCCAGCGCCGCTCGGCGGGCAGCAGGAGCCAGTCGTCGAACGTGGGCGTCGGCACGAACCGCTCGTCGACCTCGCCGTCCGACGCCAGCAGCCCCGCCGCGTACGCCAGCTCGACCCAGAACGCCGCCGCGGCCTCCGTGGTGTCCAGGGCGGCGGCCGTGCGCTTGAGGTCACGGACGCTCAGACCACCGGCCCGCATCACCAGCGGGCCGCCCGTCTCCCACTCCTTCAGCAGCTCCTCGACCGTCGACACCGCCAGGAAAGCCTGCCCGGCCGCCGTCGCGTCGACGACCCGCGCGTCGTGCTCCGCGACCGGCGCGAGCTCCGGCGCCACCGGCTCCGGCTCCCGGTGCGCCCGCCCGCCCCGCAGGTGCAGGGCCGCCTCGCGCGGCAGGACCACCCCGCCCGGCCCCGTCGACAGCAGCAGCCCGCGGTCCAGGAGCCAGCGCAGGTGCCGGGCCGGATCGGCCGTCACCGTGCCGTAGGGCGGCCCCCACATCAGCTTCCCGAGCACGGCGGCCGACTCGGCCGGGGCCTGCGCCAGCAGCTCCGCCATCCGCCGCCGGTCCTCGAACAGCGCCGCCAGCGAAGCGACCGCCGTCACCGGGTCGTGCGTCGCCGGCAGCCCCGCCGCCGCGATGATCTGCTGCACCCGTCCCGGCGACATCCCGGCCGTCGCCTCCGCGACGGACGGGCCCAGCCCGGTCGGCGGAGGATGCGCGGCACTGGGCGCCAGCAGCTCCCGGACGGTGCGCACCAGACGCAGCCGGTCCTCACCGCCCCAGACGAGCGCCTGCTCCCGGAGGTCCGCCACGGCACGCGGCAGCTCCCGGCCGATCCGCGGGTCGGCCGGCTCGTCCCCCGCCATCAGCCCGGCGAGCACCGGGTACGGGCACGGGTCCGGGGCCACGGCCAGGGCCTCGGCGGTCTGCAGCGCGAACCGGTCCAGCCGCTCCAGTGCCCGCACCACGGAGGCGCGGGTGCCGGCCCGGGTGGCGAGCTGGGTGAGATCACCGGGCACCGGGTTGAGCAGGTCGGGCCGGGCCCGCAACAGCGCGACCAAGGCGTCGTCGGGCCGCCCCCGCAACTCTTCAGCGAGCGTACGGGGACCGCTGCCTGTGCGTTTCGCTTCCCGCGTGCCGCTCATTCTGCCAACGGTACCGGTTCGCTGCGCTTGGCTTCGATGTTGGTGGCTCAGGTTGATTGACGGGTTCGTCGCCGTTTCCCGCTGCGCGGGGCCGTGTCCGCTGCGCGGGGCTTTCAATGTGCGGGGGTGGGCCTCCGCGGGCCTGTTGTCGGGGCTGCTTCGCTTTACGCCCCGACAACAGGCCCG
>NZ_JBEYZW010000152.1:0-7204 GCF_040646215.1 Streptomyces sp. NPDC046215
ACCTCCGGCGCGGGTGGTGGTGGTTGTGGCGTCCCACACCCACTACCAGCCCGTCCGGGGGCACCTCCTGGGGGCACCCCCAGCGGTAGCTGGGGGAGCTTGAGGACGCGCCCGCAGGGCGCTCGCCGCCGCAGGCGGCAGAACAACGGCCCCGCCGCAGACGCAAGGCCCGCAGCCGAAGACCCGCCGCTTACCCCCGCTCACAGACGAAGATCGCCGTGCCCGGGATCAGGTGGCCCCGCAGCGGGGACCAGCCGCCCCACTCCTGGGTGTTCCACTCCGGCCACTCCGGCTCCACCAGGTCCACCAGCCGGAAGCCGCCCGCGACCACGTCGCGCACCCGGTCGCCGAGCGTGCGGTGGTGCTCCACGTACACGGCGCGCCCGGCGTCGTCCTGCTCGACGTAAGGGGTGCGGTCGAAATAGGACGCGGCCACCGAGAGCCCCTCCGGGCCCGGCTCGTCGGGGAAGGCCCAGCGGATCGGGTGGGTGACGGAGAAGACCCACCGCCCTCCCGGCCGCAGCACCCGGTGTACCTCGCGCAGCACCCGCACCGGATCGGCGACGAAGGGGATCGCCCCGTAGGCCGAGCACGCCAGGTCGAAGGAGCCGTCCGCGAAGGGCAGCGCCCCGGCGTCGGCCTCCACCAGCGGCACGTCGTCGCCGATGCGCCGGGCGTGCTGCAACTGCCGGTGGGAGAGGTCCAGGGCCACGGGGCGCGCCCCGCGGGCGGCCAGCCAGCGCGAGCACTGCGCCGCGCCCGCGCCGATCTCCAGGATGTCGAGGCCCTTGAGCCCGTCCGCCGGGCCCAGCAGCGCCGCGTCGGCCTCGTCGAGGCCCTCGGGCCCCCAGACGAAGCGGTCGTCGCCCAGGAACGCGCCGTGCTCACTCTGGTAGTCGTCGGCGTTGCGGTCCCACCAGCCGCGGCTCGCGCGGCTGCTCTCGGTGTCGTCGGTGGCCCGCCGGGTCGCTTCCGGTTCGTACTCTTCAGTCATATGGACCGCGTGCCCCCGGGCAGTAGTGGTTCATCGGATTTTGTCGTATCTTCTGCGGCTGTGGGCGACGAGCCCCGCGGTGGGGCCTCCGGGCGGATCGTCCGGTGGGCTCGCGGGCTGTCGCGGGCCGCCCCGTGACCTTGCCTCATGGCGTGTCGGCGTGCGGTCGCGGGGTGCGACGGGGCCCTCGTGGCCTCGCACAACATGAGTTGTGCCCGATACGGGGCGTTTCGTCCCGGGTGTGCGCCTTCGCGCATTGACCGTGCCCCGCTGCCCCCGTATGCTACAAGTTGCGCTGCGGGCCTGCGCGCCTCAGACATAGCAGGTCGCGCTCGCACTTGTTGTATGTCCCCTCGGTTGTCGAGGCGCTTTCGATTTTCGTCGAGAGCCTTCGGGGAGTCTCTGGACCTCCCGTGGTTCTCGGATGCGCCTCCAAGGCTGTCCGGCTTCGGCGGTGCGATACGGGTTCTCGGCGTAGCAGTACCTACGACTCACTGTCCGTACCGGAGCCTTTACCCACATGACGAGCAGCACCGAGACCACCGCCACCACCCCGCAGGTTGCGGTCAACGACATCGGTAACGAGGAAGCCTTCCTCGCCGCGATCGACGAGACGATCAAGTACTTCAACGACGGCGACATCGTCGACGGCGTCATCGTGAAGGTCGACCGGGACGAGGTCCTGCTCGACATCGGTTACAAGACCGAAGGCGTCATCCCTTCCCGCGAGCTTTCGATCAAGCACGACGTCGACCCGAACGAGGTCGTCAAGGTCGGCGACGAGATCGAGGCCCTGGTTCTCCAGAAGGAGGACAAGGAAGGTCGTCTCATCCTGTCCAAGAAGCGCGCTCAGTACGAGCGTGCCTGGGGCACGATCGAGAAGATCAAGGAAGAGGACGGGATCGTCACCGGTACCGTCATCGAGGTCGTCAAGGGTGGTCTCATCCTCGACATCGGCCTCCGTGGCTTCCTCCCGGCCTCCCTGGTCGAGATGCGCCGCGTCCGCGACCTCCAGCCCTACGTGGGCAAGGAGCTCGAGGCCAAGATCATCGAGCTGGACAAGAACCGCAACAACGTGGTCCTGTCCCGCCGTGCCTGGCTGGAGCAGACCCAGAGCGAGGTCCGCCAGACCTTCCTCACGACCCTGCAGAAGGGCCAGGTCCGCTCCGGCGTCGTCTCCTCGATCGTCAACTTCGGTGCGTTCGTGGACCTCGGCGGCGTCGACGGTCTCGTCCACGTCTCCGAGCTCTCCTGGAAGCACATCGACCACCCGTCCGAGGTTGTCGAGGTCGGCCAGGAAGTCACCGTCGAGGTCCTCGACGTCGACATGGACCGCGAGCGTGTCTCCCTGTCGCTCAAGGCGACGCAGGAAGACCCGTGGCAGCAGTTCGCCCGGACCCACCAGATCGGTCAGGTCGTCCCGGGTAAGGTCACCAAGCTCGTTCCCTTCGGTGCGTTCGTGCGCGTCGACGAGGGCATCGAGGGCCTGGTCCACATCTCCGAGCTGGCCGAGCGCCACGTGGAGATCCCGGAGCAGGTCGTCCAGGTCAACGACGAGATCTTCGTCAAGGTCATCGACATCGACCTCGAGCGCCGCCGCATCAGCCTCTCGCTGAAGCAGGCCAACGAGTCCTTCGGTGCCGACCCGTCCGTGGTCGAGTTCGACCCGACCCTGTACGGCATGGCCGCGTCCTACGACGACCAGGGCAACTACATCTACCCCGAGGGCTTCGACCCCGAGACCAACGACTGGCTCGAGGGCTTCGAGTCCCAGCGTGAGGCCTGGGAGAACCAGTACGCCGAGGCGCAGCAGCGCTTCGAGCAGCACCAGGCTCAGGTCATCAAGTCCCGCGAGGCCGACGAGCAGGCCGCTGCCGAGGGCGCTGCCGCCCCGGCCGGTGCCTCCTCCTCGACCGGCGGCGGCAACGTCTCCGGCGGTTCGTACTCCTCGGAGTCGGCCGACAACTCCGGCGCCCTGGCGTCGGACGAGGCGCTCGCCGCGCTGCGCGAGAAGCTCGCGGGCGGCCAGAGCTGAGGCTCTGACCACCGGCAGCTGACAGCTGACTGACGTAAGGCCCGCTCCCCCTGGGGAGCGGGCCTTACGCATGCCCGGGCCACCGCCCGTGTGTCGGCCGTGTTGCCTCCCGCCCGGACGGGAATGGGCGGGGCCTCCCCACGCGTTCCCCCGTACGGAACATGAGGAGGAACGGTCACTGTGTTGGATCCGCAGGGTTTGTACGAATGGGAGCCCAAGGGGCTCGCCGTGGCCGACCTGGCATTGGCCCAGGACACGGCCGGCCTGGTCATGCTCTACCACTTCGACGGCTACATCGACGCGGGTGAGACCGGCGACCAGATCGTCGAGCGGCTCCTGGACGGACTGCCGCACCAGGTCGTCGCCCGCTTCGACCACGACCGGCTCATCGACTACCGGGCCCGCCGTCCCCTGCTGACGTTCCAGCGGGACCGCTGGAGCGCCTACGAGACACCGAAGATCGAACTGCGGCTGGTGCAGGACGCCACCGGCGCCCCCTTCCTCCTGCTCACCGGCCCCGAGCCGGACGTGGAGTGGGAGCGCTTCGCGGCCGCCGTCGAGCAGGTGGTGGAACGGCTCGGCGTACGGCTGTCGGTCAACTTCCACGGCATCCCCATGGGTGTCCCGCACACCCGCCCGGTCGGCATCACCCCGCACGGCAACCGCACCGACCTGATGCCCGGTCACCGCAGCTTCTTCGACGAGGCCCAAGTGCCCGGCAGCGCCGAGTCGCTGGTGGAGTACCGCCTGGCGGAAGCGGGCCACGACGTCCTCGGCGTCGCCGCCCACGTACCGCACTACGTCGCCCGCTCGCCCTACCCCGACGCCGCCCTGACCGCCCTCGAAGCGGTCACCGCCGCGACCGGCCTCGTCCTGCCGCACGCCGCGCACGCCCTGCGCACCCAGGCCCTGCGGACGCAGGAGGAGATCGAGCGGCAGATCGCCGAAGGGGACGAGGAACTCGTCGCCCTCGTCCGGGGACTTGAGCACCAGTACGACGCGGTGGCCGGCTCCGAGACGCGCGGCAACCTCGTCGCCGAGCCCGTCGAACTGCCCTCCGCCGACGAGCTGGGCGCCGAGTTCGAGCGCTTCCTCGCCGACCGGGAGGGCGACGGCGGCCGCTGACACACCGCCCGATACCGTGGGGCCCATGCTGAGAGTGGGCCTCACGGGCGGAATCGGCGCGGGCAAGAGCGAGGTGTCACGGCTCCTCGCCTCCTACGGAGCGGTGATCGTGGACTCCGACAAGATCGCGCGGGAAGTGGTCGAACCGGGCACGCCCGGTCTGGCGTCGGTGATCGACGAGTTCGGCCCGGAGATCCTCGCGGCCGACGGCAGCCTGGACCGCGCCCGGCTCGGGTCGATCGTCTTCGCCGACCCCGGCCGGCTCGCCGCCCTCAACGCCCTCGTGCACCCCCTGGTGCGGGCCCGCTCCGCCGAGCTGGAAGCGGCGGCCGGCCCGGACGCGGTCGTTGTCCACGACGTCCCCCTCCTCGCGGAGAACGGGCTCGCCCCGCTCTACGACCTGGTCGTCGTCATCGACGCCTCCGAGGAGACCCGGCTCGACCGGCTCGTCCGGGTGCGCGGCATGTCCCCGGACGAGGCACGCGCCCGGATGGCCGCCCAGGCGTCCCGGGAGGACCGGCTGGCGGTGGCCGACCTCGTCATCGACAACGACGGACCACTCGAAGCGCTGGCCCCACGGGTCACGGAGGTGTGGGCGGACCTGTCGGCCCGGGCCGGGCGCCCCGCGGGCACCGCGGAATAGGGCGCGGGCCGGCGGCGTTGTCACGGCCGCAACGAGCCACCAGGAGAAGGGCAACGGAAGTGTCCGAGCTGACGCCCGAGACCCACGTCATCGATTTCCGTGCGGCGGAAACGCTGCTCGCCGCCCGTGACCCGCGCGGTGCCATCGCACTGCTCGACTCCGTCATCACCGCGCACCCGGAGAACACCGCGGCCCGCCTGCTGCGCGCCCGGGCCTTCTTCGCCGCGGCCCTGCTGCGCCCCGCCGAGCTGGAATTCCAGCTCGTCCTCGAACGCGAGCCCGACAACGCCTTCGCCCATTTCGCCCTGGCCCGCACCCTGGAACGCGGTTCCCGCGACGCCGAGGCACTGCGTCACTTCCGCCTCGCCGCGGCGCTGGACCCCCGGCCGGACTTCGTCGCGGCGGCGCGGTTCGGGGAGAGGAGCTGAGGGGCCGCCGCTCGTTCGCCGGCGTGCGGTCACCCCATCCGCAGCAGCACCCAGGCGTGGTCGAGCAGGCAGAGGGCGGCGCAGGAAGCGAACATGCGCCTGCGCCGCCTTCCGTACTGCGCCGCGGCGTGGGCGAGCACGGCGACCAGGGCCGTGGCGATCAGCCGGCCGCTGACGTCGCCCTTGATGACGATCCCCCGGAACAGCGCGGCCCCGCAGAAGAGCGTGAAGGCCGCCGTCCCGTAGAACGCCATCCACTCGATCGCGTGAGTGGAGTGCTCCGTTAAGGCGCGTTCCAGTTCACGCGGAGGAGTGGCGAGAGTAACCGGCCGTCTGCTCCGGAGACCCGGATCCCGCTCGTCGCGCCTGCCGAACACAAAGATCCCCTATCACTTGGCGAACCCGCGGCCACGGAGTGTGCCGGGCCGGTCTCATGCTGTTGTTAGCATGCGGCGGCCGGTAACTCGTCGTCACAGGAGCGGAGTTCATCGCATGGCCTTACGTGTCTCGCCAGCGCATCTCGAAGGCTTCGCCGCACTGTTGAGCCGGGCGGCGGAGGATGCCGCCGTGGCCCGGGACTACGCCCGAAGGCACGGCGTTATCGGCCCTGCCGAACAGGGTGTGGCGGCACGGATTTTCGATATGAACGGTGATCTGGTCGACGAGGCCGTCGGGGCGATGAAGCGCCTGCACGAGATCCTCGCCGCCTCGGCCGCCGAGCTCGAAAAGGCGGCCGCCCACTACCGGACGACGGACCTGACCGAGGCCGCGAAGCTGGACGCCGCTTACCGCAAGGCGGCCGGGTGAACGGGAGCGGGGCCTTCCAGGAGGTGGAACGGCCCACCGGGCACCTGAAGACTCCTCATACGCCGCCGGAGTTCTACTCCCCCCTCACCCCCCTGAACCAGGCCGGTGACCTCATCAGCCCGACGGCCTGGGCCGCCACGGTGCTCCGGCTCGCCTTCGATTTCGACCCGATGGAGAAATGCAGGGGATGGTTCGCCGGAGACTGGGAGTCGTACGCACGAGCTGCTGACGTGTGGGCGAACCTGGCAAAGTTCTGCGGCAGCCTCGCGACCACCGTCGAATCCGGAAACCGCACAGCGGGCCGGTCCTGGGACGGTCAGGCGGCGGACGCGGCCGACCTCTACTTCACGTCCCTCTGCGGGAAGCTGCGCGACCTCCAGGACTCCCTCGTGCTGCTGCACAAGGAATACATGACGGTCACTTACGCGGTGCTGGCGGCGGCGGAAGGCGCCGGGCAACTGCTGGGCCTGATCGGTGACCAGGCGGCGACGGCCGCCCTCTCCTGGGTGGCGGGGGCCGCCACTGCCTGGAGCGGATGGGGCGCGGCTGCCGCCATGGCCATGGTGGCAGCCGAGATCGTCCGCATGTGCGAAATGTGGGACAAGATCATGAAGAGAGTGAACGCGCTGCAATTGGCCATCAATGTCGTGGGCGGGAACCTGGTGGGTCTCGGCGCCGAGGTGGCGGCGTCGCTGACCTCCTTCACCCTGCCGCGAGCCGCCTACGCCCACCCGGCCGTCTGAACCGGGAGGGGGAGATGAGCGAGCGCGAAGTGGGGTACGAGGAGTTTCTGGCCCCCGGCCGGGACGAGGAGCAGGCCCGGGACGTGCACCGGGCGCTGAGGCGCATGGCGGACGGCAGCGCGGGCGAGGTGCTCCGGGAAATGGCGCGCGAGGTCCTCTCCGGCCGTACGGGGCTGCGGGAGGCCATGCGGGTGGGCGCGTACGCCGACGCGCTGGCGGACGGTGTCCAGGGCGCGCGGAGGGAGTGGGAACGTCTCCCCGCGGCAGACCGGGAGCGGCTCACGGCGGAGGCCCGCCGCCTCCCAGGGACCCAGTGGTGACGGGCTAGGTGTGCTGTTCGGACAGGTTGGTGACGCGGCTGGCTGGTGGGTGGCCGTCGATGCCGGTGTGGGGTCGGTGGTAGTTGTACCAGTCCAGCCAGTCGGGAAA
>NZ_JBEYZW010000153.1:0-7189 GCF_040646215.1 Streptomyces sp. NPDC046215
ACAGCGCGGCCTGCCCGCTCGAGGCGGGCAAGGACTGGTGCCACTTCTCGGCACGGGTCAGCCGCTCCTCGCTGCACCGCCAGGTCAAGGGCCCAAATCCGCCCCGTCCGGGGGCACCTCCCAGCACCGGGCGGACCCTAGACCCCCTTGGCCCGCCATTCGGCGACGAGGTCCGCGGGGGCCTTCTCCGGCGAGCCCGCGTCGTAGGGCGGCTCGGGGTCGTACTCGGTGAGCAGCTGGATGGTCTGCGCGGCCCGGTCGCCCGCGATGCGGCCGGCGAGCGTGAGCCCCATGTCGATGCCGGAGGAGACCCCGGCGGCGGTGACGTACTTCCCGTCGAAGACGACCCGCTCGCCCGTCGGTTCCGCGCCGTAGGGCACCAGTTCCTCCAGCGCCAGCCAGTGCGAGGTGGCGCGGCGCCCCTTCAGCAGCCCGGCCGCGGCGAGGATCAGCGATCCGGTGCACACCGACGTCGTCCAGGTGGTGGACGCGTCCACCGCCCGCAGCCAGTCCCGGACGGGCCCGGGGTCCCGGGGGCCGCTGGTGTCGGGGCCGCCGGGGACCACGACGACATCGGGGCGGGTGACCTCGTCGAACGCGGCGTCGGCGACGAGCCCGAGCCTGCCGCTGTCGTTGCGCACGGGGCCGCGCCGCTCCGCGACGAAGACGGTCTCGGCGCCGGGGAGGGCGTTGAGCATCTCGTAGGGGCCGATGGCGTCGAGCGCCGTGAAGCCGGGGTAGAGGAGGATCGCTATCTGCACGGGACGTTCCTTTCAGGCGGGAGAGACAAGGGGCGGGGGCGTGGGGTGGAAGCGGCGCCGGTATTCGGCGGGCGCGACGCCCATGGTCCGGACGAAGGCGCGGCGCATGGCCTCGGAGGTGCCGTAACCGCAGGTGCGGGAGATCTGCTCCACGGCGTCGGCCGTGTCCTCCAGCAGACGGCGGGCGGCCTCCAGCCGGATCCGGTCCACATAGCGGCCGGGCGTCATCCCGACCTCGTCCCGGAAGGCGCGGGCGAAGTGCCGGGGCGAGAGGTTCGCGCGGGCCGCGAGGGAGTCCACGGACAGGTCGCCGCCGGGGTGTTCGGCGATCCAGTGCTGAACGTCGCGCAGTGTGGGGCGGCTCGCGGTCTGGGCGGCGAGCTGGGCGCTGAACTGGGTCTGGTTGCCGGGCCGGCGCAGGAAGACGACGAGGTAGCGGGCGACGGTGAGCGCCGTCGCGCGCCCCAGGTCCTCCTCCACCAGGGCCAGCGCGAGGTCGATGCCCGCGGTGACGCCGGCCGAGGTGGCGACGTTCCCGTCCCGCACGTAGATGGGGTCGGTCGTCACCTTCACGGCGGGGAAGCGGGCGGCGAAGGAGGCGCAGAACGCCCAGTGGGTGGTGGCGCGCCGGCCGTCGAGCAGTCCGGCCTCGGCGAGCAGGAACGCGCCCGTGCAGACGGAGACCACGCGCTCGGCGCGCGGGGCCTGCGCGCGCAGCCAGGCGACGAGCCGGGGGTCGGGGACGCGGGTGTCGCCGCCGGGCACCAGGAGGGTGTGCGGCACGGCGCTGTCCGCGAGCGAGGCGTCGGGGGTCAGGCGCAGGCCGCTGCCGCACCGGACGGGACCGCCGTCGAGCGTGGCGGTGCGCACCTCGTACGCGGCGCGGTCCCCCGACGCCTGGCCCGCCCCGTCGAACACTTCGAGGGGGCCGGTGACATCGAGGCTCTGGACCCCCTCGAAGAGGAGGATCAGCACGGTGCGGCGGGGTGTCATGGAGACCATGCTGGCCGGGGCCGGGAGGTGTCCGCAATGACGAACTTCCCACCTTTCCTGCCATCGCCGCCGTTCCCTTAGCCGCCCCGCTTCTATGCCCTACCGACCAGTCGGTAACGTGCTGGCATGAGTACCCTGCCCCCGCGCGCCGGACGGCGCTGTCACAACCTGCTCAACACCCTGCACTCGTCGGTCTACTTCTCCCCCGACCTGGCGGCGGAGTTCGAGCCCCTCGGCATCAAGGACCAGGGCGTCTACTTCGCGACCCGCTCCGCGGCACTGGGCCGCGTCTCCGCCGGCACCGTCACCGCCGCGTTCTACAACTTCAAGCACGAGCTGGTGGCCCGTCACCTCCCGCGGGTGTGGGACGCCGCCACGCCCGAGGACGTCCTCGACGCCCGGCTGCGCGCCGCCGACACCACCCTGCGCCGGCTCCTGGGCGACGACGCCGTGGCCTCCGCGGAGATGGCCGAGGCCGCCGGGCTCGCCCTGCGCGCCACCGAGGCGTGCGGCCGCCCGGCCCGCCCGGTGTACTCCGCCCATGCCGACCTGCCCGTGCCCGAAGCCCCGCACCTGGCCTACTGGCACGCCGCGACGCTGCTGCGCGAGCACCGCGGCGACGGGCACCTGACGGCCCTCCTCGCGGCGGGCCTCGGCCCGGTGGAGGCCCTCCTCAGCCACAGCGCGAGCGGGCGCGGCTTCTCCCTCAAGTGGCTGATCGCCACGCGCGGCTGGAGCGAGGAGGAGCTGGCCGCGGGCCGGGAGCGGCTGCGGGAGCGCGGACTGCTCGGCGCGGACGGCGCGTTGACGGAGGAGGGCGCGCGGCTGCGCGCGGATCTGGAGGAGGAGACCGACCGCCTGGACGCCGCGCCCTACGAGCACCTGGGCGCGGCGGGCGTCGCGCGCCTCACGGAGCTGGCCACGGCGTTCGCGACCACGGCGCTCACCGCGGGCGCGTACCCGGCGGACCTCCTCGGCTGAGGGAGACCGGCCGGCTCCGCGGGCGGCGGGCGGCATTGTCGGTGGCACCTGCCACAATGCAGACCGCAGCTCGAAGAGAAAGCGGAGCGTGATCGTGACGGCATCTGGCGCGTCGACCGAGGACAGGATCGCAGGCAGGATCGCCGAGGAGCTCGGCGTCCGGGAGCGGCAGGTGAAGGCTGCCGTCGATCTGCTCGACAGCGGGTCGACGGTCCCGTTCATCGCCCGCTACCGCAAGGAAGCGACGGAGATGCTCGACGACGCGCAGCTGCGCGCCCTCGACGAACGGCTGCGCTATCTGCGGGAGCTGGAGGACCGCCGGGCGGCCGTCCTGGAGTCCGTCCGGTCGCAGGGGAAGCTGGACGCGGCGCTGGAGGCGCGGATCCGCGAGGCCGACTCCAAGGCCCGGCTGGAGGACGTCTACCTGCCGTTCAAGCCCAAGCGGCGCACCAAGGCGCAGATCGCCCGCGAGGCCGGGCTGGAGCCGCTGGCCGACGGCCTGCTCGGCGACCCGGGCACCGAGCCGCTCGCCGCGGCGGCGGCCTTCGTCTCCGCCGAGCGGGGGGTCGCCGACGCGGCGGCCGCCCTGGAGGGCGCCCGCGCCATCCTCACCGAGCGGTTCGGCGAGGACGCGGACCTCATCGGCGAGCTGCGGGAGCGGATGTGGGCGCGCGGCCGGGTCGCGGCGAAGGTGCGGGAGGGCAAGGAGGAGGCGGGCGCGAAGTTCGCTGACTACTTCTCCTTCGCCGAGCCCTTCACCGAGCTGCCCTCGCACCGGGTGCTGGCCATGCTGCGCGGCGAGAAGGAGGAGGTCCTCGACCTCACCCTGGAGCCGGAGGAGCCGTCGGCGGCCGAGGGGCCGAGCACGTACGAGCGGATGATCGCGCGCCGGTTCGGGATCGCGGCCCCCGGTGAGGGCAGCAGGCCGGCCGACAAGTGGCTGGGCGACACCGTGCGCTGGGCCTGGCGCACCCGGATCCTCGTCCACCTCGGCATCGACCTGCGGCTGCGGCTGCGGCAGAGCGCCGAGGACGAGGCGGTCCGCGTCTTCGCGGCCAACCTCCGGGATCTGCTGCTCGCCGCGCCCGCCGGCACCCGGGCCACGATGGGGCTCGACCCCGGTTTCCGCACGGGCGTGAAGGTCGCGGTCGTCGACGCGACCGGCAAGGTCGCCGCTACGGAGACGATCTACCCGCACGTGCCGCAGCAGAAGTGGGACGCCTCGCTGGCGACGCTCGCCCGGCTGGCCCGTGAGCACCGGGTGGAGCTGATCGCGATCGGCAACGGCACGGCCTCCCGGGAGACGGACAAACTCGCCGCCGACCTCATCGCCCGGCAGCCGGAGCTGAAGCTGACGAAGGTGATGGTCTCGGAGGCCGGGGCGTCGGTGTACTCCGCGTCCGCCTTCGCCTCGCAGGAGCTGCCGGAGCTGGACGTGTCCCTGCGCGGGGCGGTGTCCATCGCCCGCCGGCTCCAGGACCCGCTCGCCGAGCTCGTCAAGATCGACCCCAAGTCGATCGGTGTCGGCCAGTACCAGCACGACCTGTCCGAGGTGAAGCTGTCGCGCTCGCTCGACGCGGTCGTCGAGGACTGTGTGAACGGCGTCGGCGTCGACGTCAACACCGCGTCCGCGCCGCTGCTGTCGCGGGTCTCGGGCATCAGCTCCGGCCTCGCCGAGAACATCGTCGCTCACCGCGACGCCAACGGCCCGTTCCGGTCCCGCAAGGCGCTCAAGGACGTGGCGCGGCTCGGCCCGAAGGCGTACGAGCAGTGCGCGGGCTTCCTGCGCATCCGCGGCGGTGACGACCCGCTGGACTTCTCCAGCGTGCACCCCGAGGCGTACCCCGTGGTGCGGGCCATGGTGAAGAGCACGGGTGGCGAGGTCGCCGCGCTCATCGGCAATACGGCGGTCCTGCGGTCGCTGCGGCCCGCCGATTTCGTCAATGACTCCTTCGGGCTGCCGACGGTCACCGACATCCTCCGTGAGCTGGAGAAGCCGGGCCGTGACCCGCGGCCCGCGTTCAAAACGGCCACGTTCAAGGACGGCGTGGAGAAGATCGGTGACCTGACGCCGGGCATGGTGCTGGAGGGTGTCGTCACCAATGTGGCGGCCTTCGGCGCGTTCGTGGACGTCGGGGTGCACCAGGACGGTCTGGTGCACGTGTCGGCGATGTCGAAGACGTTCGTGAAGGACCCGCGGGACGTGGTGAAGCCGGGGGACATCGTGCGGGTGAAGGTCATGGAGGTCGACATCCCGCGCAAGCGGATTTCGCTGACGCTCAGGCTGGAGGACGGGGCGCCGTCCGGCGCCGCGCCTGCGGCTGCCGCGGGGGGCCGGGAGCGGGATCGCGGCGAGCGTGGTGGCGCCCGGCGGGGCGCCCCGCGCCAGCGCCGCGGCGACGGCGGCACGCCGGCACCGAAGGCGCCGAAGGCACCCCCGGCGAACGACGCGATGGCGGACGCGCTCCGGCGGGCGGGACTGCTGTAGCCGTCCCGTCTCCGGCGGGGCTCAGCGGTGGCGGCTGAGCCCTCATGGCACCGCCGGGATCCGCCGCAGTGACGACCCGCCACTGCGGCGGGAAAGGGTGCCCGGCACGGGATCGCCTCCGACGGGGTGACCCGGCAGCGCTGAGAATTGGCGCCGCAACGCACCCCCGAGGTGACCCGCCGCGGCGGATCGGCACACCCGGCAGGGTGCGGCGGCCCCCGGGGGAGCCCTCCGCGGTAGCGGTCACGGTCACGGTCAGCGTTCGGTGAGGCGGCCCTGCGTGACCTCGATGCGGCGGGTCGTGTGGACCGCCTCCAGCATGCGGCGGTCGTGCGTCACCAGCAGCAGCGTGCCCGTGTACGACGCCAGCGCCGATTCCAGTTGTTCGATCGCCGGCAGGTCGAGATGGTTGGTGGGCTCGTCCAGGACGAGGAGGTTGACTCCGCGGGCCTGGAGCAGCGCCAGGGCCGCGCGGGTCCGCTCGCCCGGGGAGAGGGTCGCCGCGGGGCGCAGCACATGCGCGGCCTTGAGGCCGAACTTGGCGAGCAGCGTGCGGACGTCGGCCGGTTCCAGCTCCGGGACGGCCGCCTCGAAGGCGGCCAGCAGCGCCTCGTCGCCGAAGAAGAGGGCGCGCGCCTGGTCCACCTCGCCGACCACGACGCCGGGCCCGAGCGCGGCCGAGCCCGCGTCCAGCGGGAGCCGGCCGAGGAGCGCGGCGAGGAGGGTGGACTTGCCCGAGCCGTTGGCGCCGGTGATGGCGACCCGGTCGGCCCAGTCGATCTGCAGGTCGGCGGGGCCGAAGGTGAAGGAGCCGCGGCGGGCCTCGGCGCCGCGGAGGGTGGCGACGACGGCGCCGGAGCGGGGTGCGGCGGCGATCTCCATCCGCAGCTCCCACTCCTTGCGGGGCTCCTCGACGACGTCGAGGCGTTCGATGAGCCGCTCGGTCTGCCGGGCCTTGGCCGCCTGCTTCTCCGTCGACTCGGCGCGCAGCTTGCGGCCGATCTTGTCGTTGTCGGTGGACTTGCGGCGGGCGTTGCGGACGCCCTTGTCCATCCAGTTCCGCTGGGTGCGGGCGCGCGCTTCGAGGCCGGCGCGGGTGTCGGCGTACTCCTCGTACTGCTCGCGGGCGTGCCGCCGGGCGGTCTCGCGCTCCTCCAGGTAGGCGGTGTAGCCGCCGCCGTAGAGGGTGATCTGCTGCTGGGCGAGGTCGAGTTCGAGGACCTTGTCGACGGTGCGGGCCAGGAATTCGCGGTCGTGGCTGACGAGGACGGTGCCGGCGCGCAGCCCGGTGACGAAGTGCTCCAGGCGGGCCAGGCCGTCGAGGTCGAGGTCGTTGGTGGGCTCGTCGAGGAGGAAGACGTCGTAGCGGCTCAGGAGCAGGGAGGCGAGGCCGGCGCGGGCGGCCTGGCCGCCGGAGAGGCTGGTCATGTGGCGGTCGAGGCCGATGTCGAGCCCCAGGGAGGCGGTGACCTCCTCGGAGCGCTCGTCGAGGTCGGCGCCGCCGAGGGAGAGCCAGCGCTCCAGGGCGTGGGAGTAGGCGTCGTCCGCGCCGGGGGCGCCGTCGACGAGGTCCTGGGTGGCGGCGTCGAGGGCCGTCTGGGCCTCGGTGACGCCGGTGCGGCGGGCGAGGAAGTCCCGTACGGTCTCGCCTGCGCGCCGCTCGGGCTCCTGCGGGAGGTGGCCGACGGTGGCGGTGGGCGGGCTGAGCCGGAGGCCGCCCTCTTCGGGGGTGTCGAGGCCGGCGAGCAACCGCAGCAGGGTCGACTTGCCGGCGCCGTTGGCGCCGACGAGCCCGATGACCTCCCCGGGGGCGACGACGAGGTCGAGCCCGGAGAAGAGGGTGCGGTCGCCATGTCCGGCGGCGAGGTCCTTGGCGACGAGAGTGGCACTCATAACCCGTCGACTTTAACCGGTGCGGGAGGCCGCTCCGTACCGGTTTTCCCGTGGTGGCCCCGCCCGGGCGGGG
>NZ_JBEYZW010000154.1:0-6813 GCF_040646215.1 Streptomyces sp. NPDC046215
CCGGGGGGGGGGCCCCCCCCCGGGGGGGGGGGGTGACCACAACCCCCCCCCCCAACCGGGGGGGGGCCCCCCCCGCGGGGCTGGTAGTGGCTGAGCTCAGCCACTACCAGCCCGTCCGGCGATTGAGGACGCGCCCGCAGGGCGCCCTCCGCCGCAGGCGGCAGAACAACGGCCCCGCCGCAGGCGACACGCGGCAACGACTGACCCGCAGCCCAAGACCCGCCGGACGGGCCGGCTGCCGCCACCCCGCGGCCCGGTACGGACTAGCGTGTACCGACCAGCACCGCACCCGGCCGCCCCCGGCGGCCCCCGCACCGGAGGACCACCATGGCGGCCACCCCCGCCCTCAAGGCGCGCACCGCGGTCCGCGCGTTCGCGCTCGGGCTCCCCGGAGCCGTCGAGGAGTTCCCCTGGGAGGACGACGCCGTCGTCAAGGTCAACAAGAAGATCTTCGTCTTCCTGGGGGCCGAGGGGAACACGCAGACGCCCGGGATCAGCATGAAGCTCAAGGACGAGGAGGCGCACGGGCACGCCCTCGCCGTCCCCGGCGCGGCGCCCACCGGGTACGGGCTGGGCCGGTCCGGCTGGGTCTCCGTCCCGCTGTCCGGCGGCACACCGGTGGAGCTGCTGTGCGACTGGGTCGAGGAGAGCTACCGCACCATCGCCCCCAAGAAGCTCGTCGCCCAGCTCGACGCCGGCTGACCGCGCCCCGGGCGGGGGGCCGCCCCGCCGGGCCAAGTGCCTTCGCGCGGGCGGAATTCCGCCCCTCCGGAGGGCGCCCACGGGGCTTGTGGAAACTGGAACCCGTTCTTAACATCACGAGTGTTACAGCACTTGTGTCATAAGACTGGGGGCCGGATGGCAGAGACACCGAACGGTCCGCTCACCGGCGTGCGGGTGGTCGAGCTGGCGGGCATCGGCCCGGGCCCGTTCGCCGCCATGCTCCTCGCCGACCTCGGCGCCGACGTCGTCCGCGTCGACCGGCCCGGCGGCCCCGGGCTGCACATCGACCCGGCCTTCGACCTCACCAACCGCAACAAGCGCTCCGTCCTCGTCGACCTCAAGTCCGTGGACGGGCCGGCCACCGTCCTCGACCTCGTGGAACGCGCCGACATCCTCCTGGAGGGCTACCGGCCCGGCGTCGCCGAGCGCCTGGGCGTCGGCCCCGGCCCCTGTCTGGCCCGCAACCCCCGGCTCGTCTACGGGCGGATGACCGGCTGGGGCCAGGACGGCCCGCTCGCCGACACCGCCGGACACGACCTCGCCTACATCGCCGTCACCGGCGCCCTGGGCCTGACCGGCCCCGCCGCCGGCCCCCCGTACGCCCCCGCCAACCTCCTCGGCGACTTCGCCGGCGGCTCCCTCTACCTCGTCGTCGGCGTCCTCGCCGCCCTCCAGCACGCCCGCGCGTCCGGCACCGGGCAGGTCGTCGACGCCGCCATCGTCGACGGCACCGCCCACCTCACCACCCTCCTGCACGGCATGCTCGCGGCCGGCGCCTGGCAGGACCGCCGCGAGGCCAACCTGCTGGACGGCGGCGCGCCCTTCTACGGCGTCTACGAGACGGCCGACGGCGGGCACATGGCCGTGGGCGCCCTGGAGCAACGGTTCTACACCGCGTTCCTGGACCGCCTCGGCCTGCCGGCCCCCGCGCCCGACCGCGACGACCCCGCCCGCTGGGACGCCCTGCGCAGCGCCATCGCCGCGCGCTTCCGGCAGCGCACCCGCGCCGAGTGGACGGCCGTCTTCGACGGCTCGGACGCCTGCGTCGCGCCCGTGATGTCCCTGCGCGAGGCCCCCGCCCACCCGCACCTCGCCGCCCGGGCCACCTTCACCGACGAGGGCGGCCTGACCCAGCCCGCCCCCGCCCCGCGCTTCTCCGCCACCCCCGGCTCCGTCCGCCGCCCGCCCGCGCGGCCCGGCGCGGACACCGCCGAGGTGGCCCACGACTGGGACGTCCGCAGCCTCGACCAGCCACAGCAGAAGGGCCCGCAAGGATGAAGCGCCGGATCTTCACCGCCGACCACGAAGCCTTCCGCGAGACGGTGCGGACCTTCCTCACCAAGGAGGTCACCCCGCACTACGCGCAGTGGGAGCGGGACGGCATCGTCTCCCGCGACGCCTGGCTGGCGGCGGGCCGCCAGGGCCTCCTCGGCCTCGCCGTCCCCGAGGAGTACGGCGGCGGGGGCAACACCGACTTCCGCTACAGCGTTGTCCTGACCGAGGAGTTCACCCGGGCGGGCGCCGCCGGGCTCGCCATCGGCCTGCACAACGACATCATCGGCCCGTACCTGACCGGCCTCGCCACCGAGGAGCAGAAGCGCCGCTGGCTGCCCGGCTTCTGCACCGGCGAGACGATCACCGCCATCGCCATGACCGAGCCGGGCGCGGGCTCCGATCTCCAGGGCATCCGCACCAGCGCCGAGGACCGCGGTGACCACTGGCTGCTCAACGGCTCCAAGACGTTCATCTCCAACGGCATCCTCGCCGACCTCGTCATCGTCGTCGCCAGGACCACCCCCGAGGGCGGGGCCAAGGGCCTCAGCCTGCTCGTCGTCGAACGCGGCACGCCGGGCTTCGAACGCGGCCGCAACCTCGACAAGATCGGCCAGAAGGCCCAGGACACCGCCGAGCTGTTCTTCCACGACGTCCGCGTGCCCAAGGAGAACCTCCTCGGCGAGCGGGACGGCGCGTTCGTCCACCTGATGACCCACCTCGCCCAGGAGCGCATGAACATCGCCGTCGCCGGCATCGCCGCGGCCGAGCACCTCCTGGAGCTCACCACGGCCTACGTCAAGGAGCGCGAGGCGTTCGGCCGGCCGCTCGCCAAGCTCCAGCACATCCGCTTCGAGATCGCCGAGATGGCCACCGAGTGCGCCGTCACCCGCGCCTTCCTCGACCGCTGCATCACCGACCACGCGGCCGGCGAGCTCGACGCCGTACACGCCTCGATGGCCAAGTGGTGGGCGACCGAGCTGCAAAAACGCGTGGCCGACCGCTGTCTGCAACTCCACGGCGGGTACGGCTATATGGCCGAGTACCCGGTGGCCAAGGCGTTCACCGACGGCCGGATCCAGACGATCTACGGTGGGACCACCGAGATCATGAAGGAGATCATCGGGCGTTCCCTCCTCGCCTGACGCCCGCCCCCGCCGCGGGAACGCCCCGCGCGAGCCCCCGCGAAGCCCTGTAGAGAGCCCTAGAAAGGCTGCTGACCTTGAGCACCGAAGCGTACGTCTACGACGCGATCCGCACCCCGCGCGGCCGTGGCAAGGCCAACGGCGCCTTGCACGGCACCAAGCCCGTCGACCTCGTCGTCGGCCTCATCCACGAGCTGCGCCGCCGCTTCCCGGGCCTGGACCCGGCCGCCGTCGACGACATCGTCCTCGGCGTCGTCAGCCCGCTCGGCGACCAGGGCTCCGACATCGCCCGCATCGCGGCCGTCGCCGCCGGCCTGCCCGACTCCGTCGCCGGCGTCCAGGAGAACCGCTTCTGTGCCTCCGGCCTGGAGGCCGTCAACCTCGCCGCGGCCAAGGTCCGCTCCGGCTGGGAGGATCTCGTCCTCGCCGGCGGCGTCGAGTCGATGTCCCGGGTGCCCATGGGCTCCGACGGCGGCGCCTGGTACGCGGACCCCATGACCAACTTCGAGACCGGCTTCATCCCCCAGGGCGTCGGCGCCGACCTCATCGCCACCCTCGGCGGCTTCACCCGCCGGGACGTCGACACCTTCGCCGCGCGCTCGCAGGAGCTGGCCGCCACCGCGCAGAAGGAGGGCCGCTTCGACCGCTCGGTCGTGCCCGTCCTCGACCGCAACGGCCTGGTCGTCCTCGACCGCGACGAGCACCTCCGCCCCGGCACCACCGTCGAGACCCTCGCCGGCCTGGCGCCCTCCTTCGCCGCCGTCGGCGACGCCGGCGGCTTCGACGCCGTGGCGCTGCAGAAGTACCACTGGGTGGAGAAGATCGACCACGTCCACCACGCCGGCAACTCCTCCGGCATCGTCGACGGCGCCGCCCTCGTCGCCATCGGCAACCGCGAGACCGGCGAGCGCTACGGCCTCACCCCCCGCGCCCGGATCGTCTCCGCCGCGGTCTCCGGCTCCGAGCCCACCATCATGCTCACCGGCCCCGCCCCCGCCACCCGCAAGGCCCTGGCCAAGGCCGGGCTGACCATCGACGACATCGACCTGATCGAGGTCAACGAGGCGTTCGCCGCCGTGGTGCTGCGCTTCGCCGAGGAGATGGGCACCGGCCTGGAGAAGATCAACGTCAACGGCGGGGCCATCGCCCTGGGCCACCCGCTCGGCGCCACCGGCGCCATGCTGCTGGGCACCCTCCTCGACGAGCTGGAGCGGCAGGACAAGCGCTACGGCCTGATCACCCTCTGCGTCGGCGGCGGCATGGGCGTCGCCACCGTCATCGAGCGCCTGTAGTACGCCGAGCCCGCACCGGAAACCCCCAGGAGACTTCGAACATGAGCGAGAGCAGCACCATCCGCTGGGAGCGGGACACCGACGGCGTCGTCACCCTCACCCTCGACGACCCCGGCCAGTCCGCCAACACCATGAACGCCGCGTTCAAGGCATCGCTCACCGCGGTCGCCGACCGGCTGGAGGCCGAGAAGGAATCCGTCCGCGGCGTCATCGTCACCTCGGCCAAGAAGACCTTCTTCGCCGGCGGCGACCTGCGCGAGCTGATCGCCGTCACCCCCGAGCACGCCCGCGAGGCGTTCGAATCCGGGCTGGCCATCAAGCGCGACCTGCGCCGCATCGAGACCCTCGGCGTGCCCGTCGTCGCCGCGATCAACGGTGCGGCCCTCGGCGGCGGTTACGAGATCGCCCTGGCCTGCCACCACCGCGTCGCCCTCGACACGCCCGGCACCCGCATCGGCCTGCCCGAGGTCACCCTCGGCCTGCTGCCCGCGGCCGGCGGCGTCACCCGCACCGTGCGCCTCCTCGGCATCACCGACGCCCTGCTGAAGGTCCTCCTCCAGGGCACCCGCTACAGCGCCCCCCGCGCCCTGGAAGCCGGTCTGATCCACGAGGTCGCGGCCACCGGCGACGAACTGCTCGCCAAGGCCCGCGCCTTCATCGACGCCCACCCCGAGTCCCGGCAGCCCTGGGACGAGAAGGGCTACCGCGTCCCCGGCGGCACCCCCGCCAGCCCGCGCTTCGCCGCCAACCTGCCCGCCTTCCCCGCCAACCTCAAGAAGCAGCTGGCCGGCGCCCCCTACCCGGCCCCCCGCAACATCATGGCCGCCGCCGTCGAGGGCTCCCAGGTCGACTTCGAGACCGCGCAGGTCATCGAGGCGCGCTACTTCACGGAGCTGGTCACCGGCCAGACCTCCAAGAACATGATCCAGGCGTTCTTCTTCGACCTCCAGGCCGTCAACGCGGGCGGCAGCCGCCCCGGCGACACCGCGCCCCGCAAGGTCACCAAGGCCGCGGTGCTCGGTGCGGGCATGATGGGCGCCGGCATCGCCTACGCCTGCGCCCGGGCGGGCATCGAGGTCGTCCTGAAGGACGTCACCACCGAGGCCGCCGAGAAGGGCAAGTCCTACTCCGCGGGCCTGCTGGAGAAGGCCGTCGCCAAGGGCCGGACGACCGAGGCCGAGCGCGACGCGCTGCTGGCCCGGATCACCCCCACCGCCGACATCGCCGACCTCGCGGGCTGCGACGCCGTCATCGAGGCCGTCTTCGAGGACCCGGCGCTCAAGCACAAGGTCTTCCAGGACGTCCAGCACGTCGTCGCGTCCGACGCCCTGCTGTGCTCCAACACCTCCACCCTGCCGATCACCCTGCTGGCGGAGGGCGTCGAGCGGGCCGCGGACTTCGTCGGCCTGCACTTCTTCTCACCCGTCGACAAGATGCCCCTGGTGGAGATCATCAAGGGCGAGCGGACCGGGGACGAGGCACTGGCCCGCGCCTTCGACCTGGTCCGTCAGATCAACAAGACGCCCATCGTCGTCAACGACTCCCGCGGCTTCTTCACCTCGCGCGTCATCGGCCGCTTCATCAACGAGGGCGTGGCGATGGTCGGCGAGGGCGTCGACCCCGCCTCGGTCGAGCAGGCCGCCGCCCAGGCCGGCTACCCGGCCAAGGTGCTGTCGCTGATGGACGAGCTGACCCTCACCCTGCCGCGGAAGATCCGCGAGGAGACCCGGCGCGCCGTGGAGGAGGCCGGCGGCACCTGGACCCCGCACCCCGCCGACGCGGTCATCGACCGGCTGGTCGACGACTTCGGCCGCACCGGCCGCAGCGGCGGCGCCGGCTTCTACGACTACGTGGACGGCAAGCGGGCGGGCCTCTGGCCGGGGCTGCGCGAGAACTTCGCCTCCGACAGCGCCCCCATCCCCTTCCGGGACATGCAGGAGCGGATGCTCTTCTCGGAGGCCCTGGACACCGTCCGCTGCCTGGAGGAAGGCGTCCTCACCTCCGTCGCCGACGCCAACATCGGCTCGATCCTCGGCATCGGCTTCCCCGGCTGGACCGGCGGCGCCCTGCAGTACATCAACGGCTACGAGGGCGGCCTGCCCGGCTTCGTAGCCCGTGCCCGCGAGCTCCAGGACGCCTACGGCGAGCGCTTCGCCCCGCCTGCGCTGCTGCTGGAGAAGGCGGACGGCGGGGAGACGTTCCGCTAGGGGATTGCCGGCACGTGTGGTGCGCCGGACGGGCTTTTCAGCCCGTCCGGCGCTTGAGGACAAGGCACAGCAGCCCGTCTGGGGGCACCTCCTGGGGGTCGAGCCCGTACCCGCCCTGCTCGACGGGCGTGGTCGACAGCTCCCAGGCGAAGGCGATCGCCTCTTCCTTGAAGT
>NZ_JBEYZW010000155.1:0-6678 GCF_040646215.1 Streptomyces sp. NPDC046215
CCCCGGGGGGGCCCGCCGCGGCGCGGGCGCGGGCAGCGGCAGAGGTGGCCAAGTGCGCGGACTCGGCCGGCGCGGCCAGGGAGGCGGCGGCCCAGGCGGCTGAGGCGGCCGCGCTGGCGGCGGACGCCGGCGCGCAGGCGGGGCCCGTCGCCCTTGCTGCCGCGACGGCCCAGGCCGAGGCCGCCGAGCAGACAGCCGAACGGACCCGCCTGATCGCTCAGCGGAGCCGTGAGGCGGCGGACGCGGCGAAGGCCGTCGCCGGCTCCGCCGCTCTCGCTGCGACGGCGGCCCGGACCACCGCGGAGGCCGATCCGGCCGACCCCGACCTAGACCGGAGGGCGGCGGAGGCCGAAGCAGCGGCCATGGCGATGAATACGGACACCCCTTGGCTGCAGCGGCATCTCCCGGCCGAGTGAGTTCCCCCTCGTAGGGGGCGGCTCTCCGACCGGAGGGCCGCCCCGGTGCCCTGTCCGCGAAGAGATCGCGTACGCGACTGCACCGCGCTGGGCACCGTCCTCCCGCCCCTCCATCAGGGTCGGCCGTCACCCGGTGTGCCGCGCAGGCTGGTGAACACAAGGAGATCTGTCATGGCCGATGCTGACGCGCTCTCCGTCGGAGAGCTCGGTCGCACTGTCGACGCGCTGCGGCGGGAGTTCCACGACGGCATGGCCGGGATCAACTCCCGCCTCGACCGCTTGGTGTCCTCCGAGGTGCATGCCCTGCAGTCGGCCCACGCCGACCAGCGCATCGCCGCCCTCGACCAGGGGCTTCAGCGGGAGCGGGAGGCACGCTCGACCCTGGAGCGCGCGTTCGAGCGGTACCAGTTGGCCGAAGCCGAGCGGCGTGAGCGGGAGCGGGAGACCCGTCTGTATCAGGCCATCGTCCCCGCCCTGGTCGGAGTGACGGCCGCCGCCGTCGCGGTCTGGGGAGTGATCGCCAAGTAAGCGCCGGGAACACAGAACCGGCCACCCGCAAGTGATGCGCGGGCGGCCGGGTGCGGGCGGCAAAAGAGGGGTGGTTCTGCGCGCCCACGATCGGAAACCAGTGCCGAAACACAGGCGCCCGTTATCCGGCTGGATTCTCCGTTCACCGGGCTGCATCAATTCTAGTCACCGAGTGACGCGCCGGAACCCCTGGGTCTGCGGCAGCGTGCCCGCCCCGGAACTGGAGGGGACAGGGGTTCTCCGAGTGGCCGGGAAAGGAACACAAACTCGGCCCGGTTCTGGGGCCTTCAGGGGGTGGCGGAAGAATCACCTCCAGTCGTTAGACTCCGCGACCATTGAGCCACCTTGGCCCAGTTGTACCGGGAATATGCCGAGTTGAAGGAGATCTGTGTGAGCGTGAACCCTCCGTCTGGTCTGCGACACACGAGAAACGCTCCGGCAAACCTGGTCCGATATTTCGCCGTTCCGGTGACGGCATGGGCGGTTCTCGGGGCTCTGCTGCTGGGCTTGGAAGTTTACGTCCTTGCTTCCTGGGCCATGGACGGCGGGTACCGTCTGGCGAGCACGGCGTCGGCCGGAAAGAGCGACGGGCCGGTGCGGGCCATCGATGTGATGGCCCCTCTGTCAGCCGTTCTGGGAGCCGCGCTCCTAGCCCTTTACCTCTACCGCAGATACCGAATCAAGCAGCGCCTTGACTTCGACACCCTGCTCTTCGCCGCCCTGCTGTTGGCCTCCTGGCAGAGCCCGTTGATGAACTGGTTCCACCCGGTACTGGTCGCCAATACACATGTGCTGGGAGCAGTGGGCTCATGGGGCCCTTATATGCCGGGCTGGCAAGGATTCGGCTCCCACCAGGAGGCGGAGCTGCCCCTGGTGACACTGAGCATTTCCGTGTCCGCGCTGCTGGCCGTCCTGGCCTGCAGCAAGATCATGACGTTGATCATGGACCGCTGGCCTGGCACGAGCCGAGTGCGCTTGGTCCTTTCCGGCTTCCTCCTCGCCGTCCTTGTCGATGCGGCGGAGCCGCTGCTCACCTTCCTCGGCGTCGTCGCTTGGTCCCGTGCCGTGCCCGAAGTGACCCTCTGGAGCGGGAACTGGTACCAGTTCCCGCTGTACCAGATGCTCGCCACCGGGCTGTTCACCGGTGCGCTCAGCGCCTTGCGCTGCCTGCGCAATGTCCAGGGCGAAAGCTGGCTGGAACGTGGGGCCGTCCGGCTTCCCCCGGCGATCAGACCGTGGGCTCGCCTGCTGGCGGTCGTCGGAGGTACGAACGCGGCTCTCACCCTCTACACCGGTCTGCACATCCTGGTCTCCCTGGTGGACGGAGCTCCGCCCGCCCACCTTCCCGATTACTTCCGGCCGCCGACGGCGTACTGACCGTGCCCGGCACGCCGCCGGCCGGAGAAAGCGCCGAACACCTCGCTGCTCCGCACTGCCTGTCACCCCATAACCGCGTAACCATCCCAGCCGACTCGGTTACCCCAAACAGGGAGTGCCGGGCCATAACTTCACGGCTACTGGCCGCAGGAGGAGATCCCCGATATGGGCGGCCTGCCGGAATATCTGCCCCATAACTGCCACCAAACCGGCGAGGTCCATTCTTCGAGACCGCCCTGATAACGGTGTTGGATTGTGTCCGGAATCGGCGGCGCTGCCACTTGCCGATGCGAAAGTAACGACCTTCTGGAGTGCACCAGTGAACGTCAGCTGCGACATCGAAGGCGGTCGCAAGCACCGCAGAGGTCAGATGGAGTATCGGAGGGTGACGAACAGCGGCCTGTACCTGTCGGCGATCGGGGTGAACCTCGAGGAGAACTCCGGCCCTAAGAAGGGCGTCAGAGAGATGTGCAACACGCTGGAGACAGCAGTGGGTTGCGGAGTCAATCATTTCGACCTGGCACCGCATTACGGGGATTCCCGCGGCGCGGTGGAGGAGATCTTCGGCCGGGCGCTGCAGCGGTTCAGCAATCTGCGCGAGGACCTCGTCATCTCCGCGCGCGCCGGGCTGGGCACCCAGTCCGGCCTCATGCCGGGTTTCGGCTCACGCAAGTGTCTGATGACGTCTTTGGATTCCACGCTCAGCCGCACCAAGCTGGAATGCGTCGATGTCTTTTACGCACACCGTTATGACGCGTTCACCCCGATCGAGGAGACCGCGAGCGCCCTGGATTCCATCGCCCGCCAGGGCAAGGCCCTGTATGTCGGGCTGTCCGGATACGCACCCGCCATGGTGCGCCGGGTCGCGGCGATCCTCCGCGACCTGGGCACACCACTGTCCGTGTGCAGGGTCACCTATTCGATGCTGCACCGCTGGCCGGAGGACGGCCTCTTGGACGTCCTGGCGGACGAAAGGATCGGATGCGTCGCGGACGGCACCCTCGATGTCACTTTCGGCCCCTACCCCGATTGCTCCCGGAAAGAGGTCGAAAGGCTGCAGACACGGCTCAGCCGGATCTCCCTCCGGCGCGGGCAATCCTCCCGGCAGTGCGCCCTGAGCTGGGTCCTCCGACAGCCCTCCGTGGCCTCCGCCCTGGTAGCGCTCCCGGACTCCGACGATCTGCTGGAGTACTGCGCCGCCGTGCACAAGACGTCCTTCGCCGAGGAAGAGCTCGTTTCCGTCGACGGCTGCTTCCCCGAAGTCCATCGCTCCTAGAACGGGCACGCGCCGCACCGGACCCCGGCGATCTGCCGACTCCCGGCCACGCAGGCCCCCGCTCGCCCGCTCCCCCACAGGCTGCCGCACATCTGCCTGCCACACCGCTCTGAACACCGAGGACTACATTGTTTCGTCGAGTCGGACAGGTCGCTGTCCACCGCCCCTGGCTCGTGATCGCGGGATGGATCCTCGCGGCCACAGCCCTCACTCTCTGGACTCCGGAGCCCACACCACACTCCGGCGGCTCCGGAATCCTGCCCTCGCACTATGAATCCGCGCGAGCCGACCGACTGCACGAGAAGGTCTTTCCCAGCATCCGGCAGCCCGCGGCCACCGCCGTCTTCCAGCGCAAGGACGGTGACCGGCTCACCCCGGGAGACGAACGCGACATCGCCCATGTGGCCACCGGCCTCAGCGACCGGCACCACCCGGGGATCGCCGCCGTCACCACCAGCCCCGAAGGGGTCTCGCCCAACGGCCGGATCGCGCTCGCCCAGGTCCACACCACCACCGATGACCCGTCCGCCGAAACGGTGGGCCGCTCCGTCAAGCTTCTGCGTCAGGACGCCAAAGCCCTGCTGCGCGACACCGACCTGCGCATGGGCGTCACCGGCCGGGCGGCCATTGATCTCGATGCCAGGGAGGCTTCCGCCAAGAGCGACGGACTGGTGATGAAGGCGACCTTGGTACTCATCGTCGTCCTGCTCCTGCTCATCTTCCGCAGCCCGCTCATCGCTGCCCTGCCTGCCCTGATCATCGGGATCACCTACATGGTCGCCGTCGGTCTCATCGCCATCACCACGTCCGTCAGCGGGCTGAACGCCGACGCCTTCGTATCGGCGATGCTCATCGTCGTCCTCTTCGGTATCGGCACCGACTACATTCTCTTCCTTCTCTTCCGCTACCGAGAGGAATTGCGTGCCGGCGCAGAGCCGAAGGAAGCCCTTATCGATTCCGTGGCCCGAGTGGGCGAGACCCTCGCCTCAGCGGCCAGCGTCGTCATCGTCGCCTTCCTCGCCCTGCTGCTGTCGAGCGTGGGCACCTTGCGGACCATGGGGCCACCGCTCGCCATCTCCGTCGCCGTGGCCCTTGTCGCCGCGCTCACTCTCGTTCCCGCGGTCTTCTCCCTGCTCGGCACGAAGGCGTTCTGGCCGTCCGCCTCCTGGGCCTGGCAGCCCCGGAACCCCGTCGCCCGCGGCATCGGCGCGGCAGTCGCACGCCGTCCCGGTCTCCTCGCCGGCGCGGCGGCCACCGTGCTCGCTCTTCTCACGATCAACGCTTTCGACTTCACGTCCGACTTCGAAACCTCCAGTCAGTCGCAGAAGGTCGAGTCGATCCGGGCCGCGAAGGACCTGGAACGCGGCTTCCCGGCCAGTCAGTCCGACCCTGTCAAGGTCTACCTCAGCACCAAGGACGGCTCCCCGCTCCACCTCGCCCCGGTCAGCGCCTACGGGAGGGAACTGGGAGAGCTCCCAGGAGTGGGCACGGTCTCCCCGCCCGTGCTGAACGAGGAAGGAAGCGTCGCCCTGTACAAGGTCGCGCTCACGCACCGCCCCGCGGCGGCCGAGGCCGTCGAACTGGCCGGCGGCATGCTGCGCGACAGAGCACACGAAGGCGCACCCGCCGGTACCCGAGCACTGGTGGGCGGTACCTCCGCCGCCTACGCGGACATGCAGAAGGCCGTCGTGCGCGACTACACGATCGTCTTTTCCGTCGCCGCACTGGCCATCATGATCATTCTGGGGCTGCTGCTCCGCAGCCTGCTCGCCCCGTTCTGTCTGATGATCGCCGTCGCCCTGGGTTGCGCCGCCAGCCTCGGCTCGGTGGTCTGGCTCGTCCAAGGGGTACAGCACCAGCCCGGTCTCTCGCTGGTCCTCCCCGCGATCCTCTACCTGTTCGTCGTCACCCTCGGCACCGACTACAACATCCTGATGGTGACCCGCCTGCGTGAGGAGCTCGCCCGCGGTGTGCCGCTCCGCCGGGCCGTCCGGGCCGCGGTGGCCTTCTCGGCCCCCACGATCGCCGCCGCGGCGCTCATCCTGGCCGGCACCTTCGGCGTGCTGGCGCTGACCGACAGTTCCATGCTGCGGCAGGTGGGGGCCGCGGTCGCCTTCGGCACCCTGCTCAGCGCGTTCGTCCTCGCCATGTTCCTGGTTCCGGCGCTCATGCACCTCATGGGCCGCTGGGCCTGGTGGCCGGGGCGCCTGTACGCCGGCCCGGCCGTGCCCCCGACGTTGTCCCCGGACGGTCCGGGCCCTGCCCCGGTTCAGTGCGTGCCTCCTACCGGCGACGCCTGAGGGCATCCCGGAGGACGCAGTGAGGCGTGCGGGACTTGAACCCGCGATCGGAGGATTATGAGTCCCCTGCTCTTCCCAGCTGAGCTAACGCCTCATCAGCTACTGCGCGCCGAAAAGGCAATGCCAGCACAGTAATCAGGCGAAACGCAAGAAATAGCCACTATCCCACCGTGGCCGGGCAACCCGGTTCGTCCCGGAGTTCGCGCGGCCACGGGAAACCCACTGCGCGACGCGTCAGCCGGGTGGCGGCCCCGTCTGGACCAACGCAAGCCGAGTTCCCATGACACCGGTTATGGGAACTGCTCGCCGCCGGGTGGATGCCGCCTCCGTCCTGTCTCACCGTTGATCAGCCGACGACGGTCCAGGTGTCGCCGCCGGCGAGCAGGGCGGCGAGGTCGCCCTTGCCGTGTTGTTCGGTGGCGGTTTCGAGCTGGTCGGTCATCTGGGTGTCGTAGACGGGGCGGTCGGTGCTGCGGAAGACGCCGATGGGGGTGTGGTGGAGGGTGTCGGGGTCGGCGAGGCGGGAGAGGGCGAAGGCGGTGGTGGGGGAGGCGGCGTGGGCGTCGTGGACCAGGATGCGGTCCTCGTTCTCCGGGGTGACCTCGACGACGTGGAGGTCGCCGGTGGCCTGGTCGCGGATGACGCCCTTGGTGTTGTCGGTGCCGAAGCGGATGGGCTGTCCGTGTTCCAGGCGGATGACCGCTTCGGTGGCCTGGTCCTTGTCCTTGAGGACCTCGAAGGCGCCGTCGTTGAAGATGTTGCAGTTCTGGTAGATCTCCAC
>NZ_JBEYZW010000156.1:0-6662 GCF_040646215.1 Streptomyces sp. NPDC046215
TACATCACCGGCCGCGCCAAAGACGTCATCATCGTCAACGGCGTCAACCACTACAGCCACGAAATCGAATCCTGCGCCGAAGAACTCCCCTACGCGGTACGGAGCTTCACCGCCGCTGTCGCGGTGCGCACCGACCCCACGGCCAGCACCGACGAACTCGCCCTGTTCTTCCACCCCGAACCAGGCCACGACCTCACCCAGGCCCTGCGCGCCATCCGCGGCAAAATCACCCGCGAGATCGGTGTCAGCCCCGCCTTCCTCGTCCCCGTCGAAGCCGCCACCATCCCCAAGACCGAAATCGGCAAGATCCAGCGCACCCAGCTCCGCAAGCGCTTCGAAGCCGGCGAATTCGACGCACAGGTACAACAGTCGGAAATCCTCCTCGGCACCGCCGCCACCGTCCCCGACTGGTTCCTGCACCCCGTGTGGCAGCGTGTGGAGCGTGACCGCAGCGGGTCCGGGGACGGCGGGCACACGCTGGTCCTCGCCGGGCGCCACGATGACGCCGCGGAGGTGGCCGGTGCTCTCGCCGGGCTGCTGCGCGCGCAGGGCGGGCTGTGCACGGTCGTCACCACCGGGGAGGAGTTCTCCCGGGCCGACGCCGCCCGTTACCGGGTGCGCGCCGATGTGGCGGAGGACTACGGGCGGGTGCTCGACGGCCTGGCGGCCGACGGCCGCGCCGTCGAGCGCGTCGTCCACCTCGGTGCCCTGGGCGCCCCGGAGGCCGGCGGCGAGCCGGAGACTCTCGGCGCGCTCCTGGACGCCCAGCGCGACAGCGCCGACAGCCTCTTGTGCCTGGCCCAGGCCCTGACCGCCCGGCACACCGCGGACCGGCAGATTTCCCTGCACCTCGTCGGCGCGGGCGGCCAGGCCGTCCTGGACGGCGAGCGGCCGTCCTACGCGCACGCCGCCGCCACCGGTCTGCTCAAGAGCCTGCGCGAGGAACTGCCGTGGCTGCGCACCGGCCACGTCGACCTCCAGGGCACGGCGGACCCGCGGGAGGCGGCCGCGCTGCTCCTCGCGGAGATCGCGGAGCCGCCGTCCGACACGGAGGTCGCCTACCGTGACGGCGGCCGGTGGGTGCGCCGGCTGGCGCCGCTGCCGCAGCCGCTGCCGCGCACCGCCCGCCCGGCGTCCGAGGGCTTTCACCTCATCAGCGGCGGCCTCGGCGGTGTCGCCGTGCGCCTCGCCGAGCACCTGCTCAAGACACCCGGCACCCGGCTGCTGCTCGTGGGCCGCACCGAGCTGCCCGAGGAGCACACCTGGGACGCTCTCATCGCCGCGGGCGACGGGCCGGGCCGCCGTCTCGCCGCCTTCCGGAGCCTGCGCGAGCAGGGTGACGTCCGCTACGAGTCCGCCGACATCACCGACGCGGAGCAGGTGCGCACGGCGGTCGGCAAGGCCGCCGCGGAGTGGTCGGCCCCGCTGGCCGGGGTGCTGCACCTCGCGGGCAGCTTCGACCAGCGGGCCGTGACGGACTACACCCCGCGGGAGTGGCGCGCGGCCCTGGCCGCGAAGGTCACCGGCGGCTGGGTCCTGCACCGGCTGGCCCAGGAGCACCCGGCGGCCTCGTTCGTCGCGTTCTCCTCGGTCAACGGCTACTTCGGCGGCTCCATGAGCGGCGCCTACTCCGCCGCCAACGCCTTCCTCGACGCACTGGCCGCACACCGGCGGCACGCCGGGGCCGACGCGCAGAGCCTGGCCTGGAGCATGTGGGACGAGCTCGGCATGAGCGAGGGCTACGGCCTCAAGGCCCTGAGCGAGGCGCGCGGTTACCGGGTCCTGGACGCGGCCGCGGGCCTGCGCTCCTACGACCTGGTGCGGAGCCTCGACGAGCCGCACGTCCTGATCGGCGCGGACCGCGGCGCGCCGTGGGTGCGCGGCCACGTGCTCGCCCCGGCCCGGCCGGTCCACCGGCTGGCCGGGCGGGTGGCCCTGGAGGACGGTGCCGACATCGGCGCCGTCCACCTGGCGGCCGCCGGCGCCGCCCGCGCGCTGGGCACCGCCGACGCGTGGGTCCTGCGGGCGGCCGGCACCTCCGTGGCCGCCGGCGGGAAGGCGGACGGCGAGGCGGCACCGGACGGCGCGCGCCGCCTGGAGGAGACCCTGGCCGCGATCTGGTGCCGGGTCCTGGAGCGGGACCACGTGGGCGTCGAGGAGAACTTCTTCGACCTCGGCGGCCACTCGCTGCTCCTGGTCCGCGCGACCACGGCGGTCAACGAGGAACTGGGCTGCGAACTGACCGTCGTGGACCTCTTCAGCCACCCCTCCGTCAAGGCCCTCGCACGGCACCTCGCCGACACCGGCGTGGCGGCCGTGCCCGGCGGGGCACCGGCCGCACCGGCCCCGGCGGAGGCCGGCGCCCCCGCGACCGGCATGGACCGCGCCCGTCAGCAGGCGGAGCGCCAGCGGGCCGCCCGGGCCCGCCGCGCCCCCAAGAACAAGAGGACCCAGAACGATGGATGAGACCGCACAGACCGCGTACGAGGGCGAGCCGGCCATCGCCGTCATCGGCATGGCCGCCCGTTTCCCCGGCGCCGACACGGTGGAGGAGTTCTGGGAGAACCTCGCCGCCGGCCGGGAGTCGATCCGGCCCGTCACCGACGAGGAGTTCCTCGCCGCCGGAGGCGATCCGGCGGACCTGGACGACCCGGCGGTGGTGCGGATGGCCTCCGTCATCGAGGGCATCGACCGGTTCGACTCCGCCTTCTTCGGCTACAGCCCCGCCGAGGCCGAGCTCATCGACCCCCAGCAGCGGCTGCTGCTGGAGAGCGCCTACCACGCCATGGAGGACGCCGGGTACGGCGCCGGCCACGGCGAGGCGCAGGTCGGCGTGTACGCGGGGGCCGGTGACAGCCGGTACTACCCGGCCAACGTGCACCCGCGCTTCGCGGGCCAGGGCTCCTCGGTGGCCCTGGTGCACGCCGCCACCAGCAACTCGCTGGGCACCCTGGCCACCCGGATCTCCTACGAACTGGGCCTGACCGGCCCGAGCCTGTCCCTGCAGACGGCGTGCTCGACGGCCCTGGTGGCGATCGACACCGCCTGCCAGGACCTGATCGACTACAAGTGCGACGTCGCCCTGGCCGGGGCCGCGTCCCTGAACCCGGGGGCCATGCTCGGCTACCGGTACATCCCCGACGGGCCGTTCTCCCCCGACGGCCGCTGCCGGGCCTTCGCCGCGGACGCCGCGGGCACCTCCTCCGGCGACGGGGTGGGCGTCGTGGTCCTCAAGCGGCTGGAGGACGCCCTCGCCGACGGCGACCGGATCCGGGCCGTGATCAAGGGCTCGGCCATCAACAACGACGGCCGCCGCAAGGTGGGCTTCACCGCCCCCAGCACCGAGGGCCAGACCGAGGCGATCCTCGCGGCCCAGGCGGCGGCCGGGGTCGACGGGGACTCCATCACCTACGTGGAGGCCCACGGCACGGCCACCCGCATCGGCGACCCCATCGAGGTCGCCGCCCTGACCCGGGCGTTCCGGGAGAGCACCGACCGGCGGCAGTACTGCGCCCTCGGCTCGGTGAAGACCAACATCGGGCACCTCGGCGCCGCCGCCGGGATGGCCGCGTTCATCAAGACCGTCCTGGCCCTGGAGCACCGGCAGATCCCGCCGACCCTGCACTTCGGGGCCCCCAACCCGCTGATCGACTTCGCGGCGAGCCCCTTCCGGGTGCCCACCGCCCTGGAGGAGTGGCACACGGACGGGGGCCCGCGCCGCGCGGCCGTCAGCGCCTTCGGCGTCGGCGGCACCAACGCGCACGTCGTCCTCGAAGAGGCCCCGCCCGTGGCGCCCTCCCCGCCCCGGGAGCAGGAGGCGCCGCGGTGGCAGGTGCTGCCGCTGTCCGCCCGCACCCCGGCCGCCCTGCGCGGCCAGGCGGAGAGCCTCGCGCGGCACCTGGAGGCGCACCCCGGCCTCGGGCTCGCCGACGTCACCCACTCGCTGCGCACGTTCCGCCCCGCCATGCCCCACCGGGCCGCCGTGGTCGCCGAGACCACGGCGGGCGCCGCGCGGATCCTCGCGCACCCGCTGCCCGTCCACCCGGAGGTCCGCTCGGGCGCCGCCCCGGCCGTGGCGTTCCTGCTGCCGGGCGGGGGCACCCAGTACGTGGGCATGGGCGCGCAGCTCTACCGCGACCACCCCGTCTACCGGGACGCGGTCGACCGCTGCGCCCGGATTCTCCAGCCCGTCCTGGGCCGTGACCTGCGCACGGCCCTGTACGAGCACACCGAACCGGGCAGTGTGGACGCCTTCCTGGCCCTGGTCGTCACCGAATACGCCCTGGCCACCACGCTCATGGAGCAGGGAGTGCGGCCGGCCGCGCTCATCGGCCACTCGCTGGGCGAGTACACCGCGGCCTGCCTGGCGGGGGTGATGTCGCTGGAGGAGATGCTGCCGCTGGCAGCCGAGCGGATCCGGCTGATCTCCTCGGCGGGCGGGGCCACCACGGGCGTGGCCCTCGGCGAGGACGACCTGCGGGAGTACCTGACGGACGACCTGTCGCTGTCGGCCGTCAACAGCCCCTCCGCGTGCACGGTCGCCGGTCCGGAGGCGGCGGTGGCGGCGCTGGAGGCCCGGCTGCTGGCCGACGGGGTGACGCACCGCCGGCTGCGGATGCCGGCCGCCGCCCACTCCCAGGTGCTCGACCCCGTGCTCGGCGCGCTCGGCGACGCCCTGCGCAAGGTCACCCTCAACCCGCCGCGGATCCCGTTCGTCACCAATGTGACGGGCACCTGGATCACCGACGAGCAGGCGACCAGCCCCGAGCACTGGATCGCCCACACCCGCAACACCGTCCGGTTCTCCGACGGCATCGCCGCGCTGTGGGAGCGCGGCAACCCGCTGCTGGTGGAGATCGGCCCGGGCGACGTGCTCACCAAGCTGACGCGCGCCCGGCTGGAGGGGGAGCCGCTCGCGACCGTGGCGAGCATGCGGCACGCCAAGGCCGTCAGCCCCGACGGGCAGGTCTTCGCGGAGGCCCTCGGCCGGCTGTGGTCCGCCGGTGTGCCCGTCGACCTGACCCCGGTGGACGGGCCGCGGGAGCCGCGCCGGGTGCCCCTGCCCGGCTACGCCTTCGACCGCCGCCGGCACTGGATCGACGCCCCCTCGGCCCGGCCGCGCTCCCACGCGGAGGACGAGGCGGCCGCGCCGGAGACGGCGCGGCAGGGCAGCGGCCGGACGCCCCGGCCGCCGCACCTGGCGACCGGGTACGTGGCCCCGCGCACGCCGCGCGAGCTGGCCGTGGCCGCGGTGTGGGAGGAAGCGCTCGGCATCGACGGCATCGGGGTGCACGACAATTTCTTCGACCTCGGCGGCGATTCGATGCGCGCGGTGATGCTGGCCGGCCGGCTGCGGACCGCCGCGGACCTGGACGTCCCCGCCGCCGCGCTGCTGGCGTCGCCCACGGTCGCGGGCCTGCTGGAGCAGGCGGGCCGCGCGGGCGCCGGGAGCGAGGCGTTCGCCCCGCTGCTGGCGCTGCGAGCCGACGGTGACCAGCGGCCGCTGTTCTGTGTGCACCCCGGCGGCGGCATCGCCTGGCGCTACTCGGGGCTGCTGGCCCACCTCGGTGCCCGGCAGCCGGTGTACGGCATCCAGGCACACGGCCTGGACGGCACCACCCCGGTGGCCGCCGACGCCAAGGAGATGGTCGACTCCTACCTCGGGCATCTGCGCGAGGTGCAGCCGAGGGGCCCGTACCGGATCCTCGGCTGGTCCTTCGGCGGCACGGTGGCGCACCTGATGGCCACCGCCCTGCAGCGGGAGGGCGAGGAGGTGGAGCTGCTGGCGCTGATGGACGCCCCGCTCACCCACCACCAGTCCCTCGCCCCGGAGGAGACCGAACACCAGGTCGCGGCGCTGCTGCTGCGGGTCGCCGGCGTGGAACTGCCGGAGGGCGACGGGCCGCTGGACGTCGACCGCGCCGTGCGCCTGATCGGCGAGGGCGGCGGTGCGGCCGAGGGAACGGCCGCGGTGACGGTGGAGGAGGCGGTCACCATGGCCCGCGTCATGCGGAACAACCTGGACGTGGCGCCCGGCCTGGCCCCGGAGGTCTTCCGCGGGGACATGCTGTTCTTCAGCGCCACCGGCGACATGTTCTTCGAGACCGCCCCGGGCGGAGCGGACGCCGCGGGGACGGATTCCACGGGCGGGGCCGCGCCGACCAAGGCCGACGGGTGGCGCCCGTACGTCGACGGCACGGTCGAGGAGCACGCCGTGCCCTGCGACCACTACGAGATGACCGAGCCCGAGCCGATCGCCCGGATCGGTGCGGTGCTGGCGGCGACCCTGCGGCCGTCGGCCGGCTGACGGCGCATCACCGCACCGACGGAAACAGAGCAGAGAGAGCAGAGGGAACCACCGTGAACAATCCGTTCGAGGACCACGGCCAGGGTGAGGCGACGCACATGGTGCTGACGAACGCGGCCGGGGAGCGGTCCCTGTGGCCGGCGTTCGCCGCCGTGCCGGCGGGCTGGACGGTCACCCTGCCGGCGACCAGCCACCAGGCGTGCGTGGCCCACCTGGAGCAGAACGCGCAGTAGACGGACGGGCAGAGACGGCGGGGTCCCGGTCGGTGCGCACTGATCGGGATGGGCCTCGGCGCCCTCATCCGGCACACCGCAGCCACCCTCGTGACGTTCACCGGCATTCTCCTGCTGCTGCC
>NZ_JBEYZW010000157.1:0-6469 GCF_040646215.1 Streptomyces sp. NPDC046215
GGACGGGCTGATTTCAGCCCGTCCGGCGTTTGAGGACGCGCCCGCAGGGCGCTCGCCGCCGCAGGCGGCAACGACGGCCCGCAGCCGAAGTCCCGGCCGGCCAGACCCTGTGCGGCCCCGGCGGAACCGTCGGCGGAACCGTCGGCGAAGCCGTCGGCGGCCCGTCGGTCACCTGTCGGTGCGTTGTCAGTGGGTGCTGACACCGTAGGGGGCATGAAGCGACACGACACCTCGAAAAGCGGCGGGAACGCCGTAGAAGTCCGGGGCCTGGTCAAGCACTTCGGTGCCACCAAGGCTCTGGACGGGGTCGACCTGGATGTGCGCGAGGGCACGGTCCTCGGCGTACTCGGCCCCAACGGCGCGGGCAAGACCACGCTCGTCCGCGCCCTGTCCACCCTCATCCGGCCGGACGCCGGCACCGCTCGCGTGGCGGGGTACGACGTCCTGACCCAGCCCCGGCAGCTGCGCCGGGCGATCGGTCTGACCGGCCAGTACGCCTCCGTGGACGAGAAGCTCTCCGGCTTCGAGAACCTCTACATGATCGGGCGGCTGCTCGACCTCTCCCGCAAGGACGCCCGGCGCCGCGCGGAGGAGATGCTGGAGCGCTTCTCGCTCACGGAGGCCGCGAAGCGCCCGGCCATGCACTACTCCGGCGGTATGCGCCGCCGGCTCGACCTGGCCGCCTCCCTGATCGGCCACCCCGCGGTCCTCTATCTGGACGAGCCCACCACCGGCCTGGACCCCCGCACCCGCAACGAGGTGTGGGAAGAGGTCCAGCGGATGGTCGCCGAGGGCACCACGGTCCTGCTCACCACGCAGTACATGGAGGAGGCCGAGCAGCTCGCCCAGGAGCTGACGGTCATCGACCGCGGCCGGGTCATCGCGGGCGGCCGGGTCGACGAGCTGAAGGCCAAGGTCGGCGGCCGCACCCTCCAGATCCGCCCGGCGGACCGCGGCGAGCTGGCCCGGATGGTCGGGGCACTGGCCCAGGCCGGGCTGGACGGCATCGCGGGCGCCGTCGCGGACGAGAGCGAGGGCGTGGTCAACGTCCCCATCATCAGCGACGAGCAGCTGACCGCCGTGATCTCCCTGCTGGCCGGGCGGGGCTTCGCCATAGCCGACATCAGCACTCACCTGCCGAGCCTCGACGAGGTGTTCCTGGCCGTCACCGGCCAGAAGACCTCGGCCGCGGAGCAGGCACCCACCGACGCACTCCAGGAGGTCGCGGCATGAGCGCGGCGACGATCAGCGCGCCCGTGCAGGCGCATTCCCCCGACGGCCGGATCGGCCTGCGGGCCAACCTGCGGCACATCGGCGCCCTCGCGCGCCGCAACATGCTGCAGATCAAGCAGGACCCGGAGTCGATGTTCGACGCCGTCCTCATGCCGATCATCTTCATCCTGTTGTTCACCTACGTCTTCGGCGGCTCGATCGCCGGCAAGGGCAACGAGAAGGAGTATGTGAACTACCTCGTCCCCGGCTTGATGGCGATGATGGGGATGAACATCGCCATGGCCGTCGGCACCGGGGTCAACGACGACTTCAAGAAGGGGGTGATGGACCGCTTCCGCACCATGCCGATAGCCCGGTCCTCCGTCCTCATCGCGAAGATCGTCGTCGAGGTCGGCCGGATGCTCATCGCCTGCGCGATCCTGCTGACCATGGGCTTCATCCTGGGCCTGACCGTCAGCACCTCGGTCCTGCACCTGCTCGCGGCGGTGGCCCTCGCCATGGTCTTCGGCGCCTCCCTGATGTGGATCTTCATCCTGCTGGGGCTGGCCATGAAGACGCCCCAGGCCGTGCAGGGGGTCGCCATGCTCATCCTGATGCCCCTGCAGTTCGGCAGCTCCGTCTTCGCGCCCACGGCGCGGATGCCCGGCTGGCTGGAGGCGTTCACCGACTACAACCCGCTGTCCAACCTCGCCGACGCCGCGCGCAACCTCATCAACGGCGGCCCGGTGGCCCACTCGGTGTGGATGACCCTCGGCTGGTCCGTCGCCATCACGGTGGTGACCGCGCCGCTGGCCGTCGCCAAGTTCCGCAGCAAGACCTGAGGCCGCCGTGCGCGGCGGCCGGGCCGCCCGGGCCGGGTCACACCCGGCCCGGGCCCGTCAGACCAGGGCGATGGCCTCCTCCAGGGAGAGGCCGCCGCCCTCGGTGTGCGCGCGCTCGTACCCGGCGTCACCGAGGACGGCGCGTGCCGCGGCCTCCGCCCGGTCGCGGGTCTCCCGCTCGCTGGAGACGAGCCGCTGCTGCAGGGGGCGCAGCACCGTGCTGGCGGCGATGAGCCGGGCGGCCGTCAGCGCGTGCTCCTCGCCGCCCAGCTCGGCGTGGGCCAGCGCCGCGATCAGCAGCTGTGCCATCGGCAGCTCCGGGGCGACGAGCGTCGCGATCGGGTCGTCGGCCGTGGAGCTCAGTGCCTCGCGCAGGGCGGGCAGGGCGTCGGCGGGGCGGCCCTCCAGTGCGTCGAGCCAGGCGAGCAGCCCGGCGACCAGGCCCCGGAAGAGAAGGATGGCGCGGCGGTCGAACTCGGTGCGCAGCCTCTCGAACAACTCCCGGGCCTCGGCGGTGCGGCCGGAGCGGGCGATCCGCACGGCGAGGTGGAGGGTGACGAAGGGGGCGGCCTCGGTGGAGTTGGCCTTCTGCGCCTCCGCGAGCGCCTCGCGGAGCATGCGCTCGCCCTCCTCCGCGCTGACCTCGCCCGCTTCCAGGAGGGCTTCGGCCAGGCGGGCGCGCAGCCCCGGCACCTGCCCCGTCGCGCCGACCTCGGTGGCCAGGCCGACCGCCTCCCGGTAATCGGCCGCCGCGAGGGAGTACTCGCCGCGCCGCTCGTGGGCCTCGCCGCGCCCGGAGAGGGCCTCGCCCACGCCCCAGGCGTCGCCGAGCCGGCGGAAGATGCGCAGGCTTTCACCGGCGTCCTCGGCGCTCGGGCCGAGCCCGCCCGCACGGTCGTTGAGGATTTTGGCGCGCAGCTGGAGGGAGTGGGCGAGGTCCCAGTCGTAGCCGAGTTCGCGGCAGCGGGCCACCGCCTTGTTCAGGCACTGGTAGAGGTCCTCGAAGTCGCCGGTCAGCAGCATGGCGAAGAACCACATCAGGCCCGGCACCCGGGAGTTCTGCGGCTGTCCGTCGCCGTACGCCGTGACGATGCCGCGCAGTCTCGCCTGCGTCTCGGGGGAGTTGATGACCTGCATGTCGCTCTCGACGTTGGCGATCGCGATCAGCCGTACCCCGCGCCGGGCCTCCTTCAGGAGGTCCGGGCCCATCGGCGGCGGGGCCTCGGTGCAGGAGACGTAGATCGGGACGGCCGGTTCGACGGGCTCCGCGAAGGGGTCCGGGCCCAGGGCGGCGGCGGCCTCCGCCCAGTGGGCGGCGTCGCCGCGGTGGTCCCTCATCTGCCAGAACCAGCACAGGGACAGCACCAGGCACAGCGCTTCCTGCTCGTCCCGGGCGGCGACGGCGCGCCGCAGCGCGGTCCGCAGGTTGTCGTGTTCGAGCTCCAGCCGCTCCAGCCAGACGCGCTGCTCGGGCCCGCGCAGCCGCGGGTCGGCGGTGCGGGCGAACTCGCGGTAGGCCACCAGGTGCCGCCGCTCCACCGCGGCCCGCTCCCCGGCCTCGTCCAGCCTCTCGCCGGCGTACTCCCCCACGGTCTCCAGCAGCCGGTAGCGCATGTCGCCGCCGGTGTCGGGCGCGGCGACCACCAGCGACTTGTCGACCAGCGAGCCGAGGAGGGCGGCGACGTCCCGCGAGGCGACGGCCTCCCCCGCCGGGCCCGCTGCCGGGCTGTCCGGGGCGTCGGCGCACACCTCTTCCGCCATGGCCAGGTCGCAGCCGCCGGAGAAGACCGACAGGCGGCGCAGCACGGCCCGTTCGGGCCCGTCGAGCAGGTCCCAGGACCAGTCGACGACCGCGCGGAGGGTCTGCTGGCGCGGCAGGACGGTCCGGCTGCCGGAGGTCAGCAGCCGGAAGCGGTCGTCGAGGCGGTCGGCGAGGCCGCGGGGGGTGAGCATTCTCAGCCGGGCGGCGGCGAGTTCGATGGCGAGGGGCAGGCCGTCCAGGCGGCGGCAGATCTCGGCGCACGCCTCGGGGTCGTCGTCGACGCGGAAGCCGGGGCGGGCGGCGGCGCCGCGGTCGGCGAGCAGCCGCAGGGCGACGGGGTCGGGCAGCGGTTCCACAGGCCGCACCAACTCGCCGGGCACGGCGAGCGGTTCGCGGCTCGTGGCGAGGACGGTGACGCCCGGGCAGTGCGCGAGGAGCGTCTCGGCGAGGCGGGCGGCGGCGTCGACGACGTGTTCGCAGTTGTCGAGGACGAGCAGCATGCGGCGGTGCGCGCAGTGCTCGGCGAGCCGGGCCAGCGGGTCGAGGGCGGCCGCGTCGGTGGCGGCCCGCAGGCCCTCCGCGGTGCTGCCGCGCAGCACGGTCTCGCGGGCTCCCAGCGCGGTGAGCACGGCCTCGGGCACGGTGGCGGGGTCGTCGACGGGGGCGAGCCCGGCGAACCAGACGCCGTCCGGCCAGCCCCCGCCGTCCCCGGCGGCGGCCTCGGCGGCCTCCTGCGAGAGCCGGGTCTTCCCGGCGCCGCCGGGCCCGAGGAGGGTGACGAGCCGGTGCCCGCCCAGGTCCTCGCGGATCAGCGCGAGGTCGTCCTCCCGCCCGACGAACGAGGTGAGCCGGGCCCGCAGGTTGCCCGGCGCCCGCGAGGGCGGGGCGGCGGCCGGGGCGGCCGGTGTGACAGGGCCCGGTTCCAGCAGTTCCGCGTGCAGGGCGCGCAGTTCGGGCCCGGGGTCCGCGCCGAGGCGATCGACTATCGCGGTGCGGACCACCTCGTACGCGGCGAGGGCCTCGGCCGGGCGGCCTGCGGCGCGCAGGGCGCGGAGGCGGAGGGCGTGCAGCGGCTCGTCCAGGGGGTGGGCGGCGCAGAGTTCGGCCAGCTCGGGCAGGACGGCCTCGGCCCGGCCGAGGGCGAGGGACGCGGCGAGGCGGGTGCGGCGGGCGGCCAGGCGCCGGGCGTCGTGGCGGGGTGCCCAGGCGGTGCGGCCGGGCAGGTCGGCGAGGACGGGGCCGCGCCAGAGGGCGAGGGCCTCGTCCAGGTGGGCCCCGGCCTTCGCGGGGTCGCCGGCGGCCAGGGCGGCCGCTCCCGCGCCGGCGAGCCGCTCGAAGCGGTACAGGTCGACGTCCTCGGGCTCGGCGCGGAGCAGGTAGCCGCCGGCCGCGGACGCCACGGCGCCGGGGCCGAGGGCGCGCCGGAGCCGGGCGACGAGCGCCTGCAGGGCACCGGCCGCGTCGGCCGGGGGCTCGCTGTCCCAGACGGCGTCGATCAGCGCCTCGGGCGACCGGCTCCGGCCCGGGTCCAGGGCCAGCGCGGCCAGCAGGGCACGCAGCCGGGCGCCCCCGAGGGGGACGGGCCGGCCGTCGTCGGAATGGGCCTGGGTGGTGCCGAGGATGCCGTAGCGCACGGTCCCATTCTCACCCGCCGTTCCCGGGGGGTTTACGGGGAGCGGGGCCGAGCAAGTAACGTCGCCCGGTATGCCCGTCTTCCCGGGCGGTCCGGCCCCCGAGTTCAGGAGCACACCGGTATGTCAGCAGCGGCCCGCGGCGATCGGCGCGTGAGCCCCGTCTTCCTCGCCCTCGTCGCCGTCATGGGGGTCTCCCTGTGGGCGGTGTGGACCGGCTTCTCGGCCAGCCCCGGCTTCGCCGTCTTCCTCTTCGTGGTCTCGGGCTGGGTCGTCTCGCTCTGCCTCCACGAGTACGCGCACGCGCGCACCGCCCTGCACGGCGGGGACATCTCGGTCGGCGCGAAGGGCTATCTGACGCTCGACCCGCTCAAGTACACCCACGCCATGCTCAGCATCGTCCTGCCGGTGATCTTCGTGATCATGGGCGGGATCGGGCTGCCGGGCGGCGCCGTGTTCATCGAGCGGAACCGCATCCGCGGGCGCTGGCGGCACAGCCTGATCTCGGCGGCGGGCCCGCTGACGAACGCCCTGTTCGCCGTCGTCGTCACCGCGCCGTTCTGGCTGGGGACGATGGACGGGGTGCCGGACCACCTGCGCTACGCGCTGGCGTTCATGGCGCAGCTCCAGGTGACCGCGGCGATCCTGAACTTCCTGCCGGTGCCGGGCCTGGACGGCTACGGGGTGATCGAGCCGTGGCTGTCGCACAAGGTGCGCCGCCAGGTGGAGCCGTTCGCGCCCTTCGGCATACTGGCCGTCTTCGGCGTGCTGTGGATCCCCGAGGTCAACCACGCCTTCTTCGACATGATCGACGCGGTACTGCGCGGGCTGGACGTCATGGCGTGGGACACCTACTGGGGCCAGCAGCTGTTCCGCTTCTGGGAGGGCACGCCGGACATCCCGCCGCTGACGGGGCTGGTGATCGGCTAGCGCGGCACCCCGGGCCGGACGCCGAGCTGATGGACATGATCGACCAGTCGGTCGTCCTGACCGCCCTGCCCGCGATCCAGGAGTCCACCGGC
>NZ_JBEYZW010000158.1:0-6446 GCF_040646215.1 Streptomyces sp. NPDC046215
GGGGTGTGGTGCGGCCCCCCACACAAAACCCCCCGTCTGGGGGCACCTCCCAGCGGTAGCTGGGGGAGATTGAGGACGCGCCCGCAGGGCGCCCGCCGCCGCAGGCGGCAACAACGGCCCGCAGCCGACCTACCGCCCCAGAACCACCGCGGACAGCTCACCGTCACCGTGGTGCACCTCGCGCAGGGCCAGGCCCGCCGCCGCGGCCAACGCGGCCCACTGCGAAGCCGTCCGCTCCTGCCCGCCGGTCATCGCCATCATCCAGATGTCGCCCATGCGGCGTGCGTCCGGCCCGGTCTCGTCCAGGACGCGCTCCAGGAGGATCAGCTCGCTGTCGGGGCCCATGGCCCGGGCGCAGCCGGTCAGGATCCGCAGCGCCTGCTCGTCGGGCCAGTCGTGGAGCACGCTGCCGAGCACGTAGGTGCCGTAGCCCTCCGGGACGCCCTCGCGCAGGTCGGCGGCGACGGTGGCCACCCGGCCGGGGTGGCGGCGGGCGAGCTCGCCGGGGACGAGGGCGACGACCTCGGGGAGGTCCGTGAGCGTGACCTTCAGGGTGGTGCTGTGGCCCAGGAGCAGTTCGGTCAGGCCGCCCGTGCCGCCGCCCAGGTCCATCACGTCACCGGCGCAGCGCTCCAGCAGGAAGGGGAGCAGGGGGCGGTAGAGCTGCATGGCGCGCATGCGCATGTGCTCGTGGAAGGTGGCGAGCTCGCGCGGGTCGCGGCCGATCCGGTCGAAGACGGGGGCGCCGTGGGCGAGCTCGTAGGCGGGGCGGCCGGTGGTGACGCACTCGGCGAAGGGGCCCCAGGCGGTGAAGAGGGAGTTGTCGGAGAACTCGGCGCGCAGGCTGCCCGGCCGGTCGGAGCGCAGCAGCAGGCCCGCCTCGGTGAGGTGGACGACGCGGTCCGGGCCGACGCGCACGACGTCGAGGGTCTGGGCGGCCAGCACCAGGCGGGCCAGGCGCCCGGGGTCCGCCCCCAGGGCGGCGGCCAGCTCGTCCAGGGGAATGCCCCCGGCGGGGACCCGGTCGGCGACGCCGAGGGTGCTCAGCGCGTAGAGGATGCGGCTGGGGGCGATGTCGAAGAGTGCGGCGAGGCGCTCGCGCTCGCGGTCAGACGAGCTCACAGATCTCCCTTTCCGCCTGGTCCTTGGCCGTGCGGTAGATCTCGTTCCAGCGCTCGGCGGGCTCGCCGCCGAACTGGTCGTGCCACACGGCGAGGTAGCTGAGGCGGTCGGCGACGGGTATCTCGGGGAAGGTGAGGAAGAGGATGTCGGTGATCACCATGCTGCGGACGGCGAGGACCGGGTGGGGGCTGTCGAGGGGCCGGAACCCCTCGTTATGGATGCCGGGCATCGGGTGGCCGGGGAAGAACTCGCCGACCATCTTCCCGGCGGCGACGGCTTCCTTCTTCAGGGCCTGCTGCACGTCGACGACGATCCGGTGCCGGGTGGCGGCGTCCGGGCCGACGGGGACCATGACGAAGGCGTTGTAGACGTCGTCGGACGCGTGGGGCCCGTCGAGTCTGCCGAGGGCGGACCGGGCGAGGGACTCCAGCCGCTTCGGACCGCGGGCCCCGCTGACGTCCACACTGCTGACGGCGGTGCGGCCCAGCTTCAGGGACTGCTCCATGAAGGGGCACACGGCGCCCTTGCGGCCGAGGTCCGGATGGGGGCGGGCCAGGAACACTCGGAGCCAGTCCGTGACTTCGGAAAGAATGCGCCGGCCCTCCTGTCCGTCCGTCGGCCGGCCCGTTCCGGGAGAATCGATTCCGGTAAGAGTCATGCACTCCACCTACCTGTGCCGGGCGGAATCAGTTCATGGAAGAAGAAGACACATTCCATGCTCGGCCTCCGCACATACGAAAAGTATCTGCCAGGGGCGCCGCAAGAGACCTTCGGCCGGGCCCACGCAAACAGACAGCTGCCTTCCCGACGCTAAGGGAAGCGCTTATCGCCCATGTATTGGCCGCGTTTCACCGCCCCGGGCGGCCGGCCCGAAGCGGAGAAAGAGCCTCCGCATCTGCTCCCGGATCGCGTCGCCGAGCCCTCCGAGAGGCCCCGAACTACCGGACGGCGCACCGGTTTTCGGGCGGCGTCCGGGGGCTCCGGTGAAGCTCGGGCAATACATGGGCGATAAGGGCTCGCCCTAGCGTCTGGTGTGCACAGACCTGTTCGAAAGCGTCCCGGGAAGGCACACCATGCAGATCACTCGTCCTCCGGGGAGACCCGGGCGCGCCACCCCGCGCGGACGCCGCCCATGACGGCCGCGATCGAGGTCGAGGGCCTGGTCAAGGAATTCGGGTCGGCCCGCGCGGTGGACGGGGTGGACCTGAGCGTCCCCGCCGGCAGCGTGCTCGGGCTGCTCGGTCCCAACGGCGCGGGCAAGACCACGGTCGTCCGGATGCTCTCCACGCTGATCCGCCCGGACGCCGGACGGGCCCGGGTGGCCGGCTTCGACGTGGCCGCGGAGCCGCACGAGGTCCGCCGGCGGATCGGGCTGACCGGCCAGTACGCCTCGGTGGACGAGAACATCCCCGGCTGGGACAACCTCTACATGATCGGCCGCCTCTACGAGCTGCCCCGGCGGCGCGCCCGCGCCGCGGCTGACGAGCTGCTCGAACGCTTCCGCCTCACCGACGCCGCCGGCAAGCTCCCCCGGGACTACTCCGGCGGCATGCGGCGCCGCCTCGACCTGGCCGCCAGCCTCGTCGGCGAGCCCGAGGTGCTCTACCTCGACGAGCCCACCACCGGCCTGGACCCCCGCAGCCGCAACGAGCTGTGGGAGACCGTCCGCGCCCTGGTGGCCAAGGGCACGACCGTCCTGCTGACCACGCAGTACATGGAGGAGGCCGAGGCCCTGGCCGAGTCGATCGTCGTCATCGACAGCGGCAAGGTCATCGCCGCCGGCACCCCCGCCGAGCTGCGGGCCCGCGTCGGCGGCCAGGTGCTGCGCATCCGCCCGGGCGAGGGCACCGACCTCGCCGCGACGGCCCGCCGGCTGACCGCCGCCGGGGGCGCGGTCGCCACCGCCGACGCGGCGGAGGGCCTGATCACGCTGCCCGTCCAGGGGCGCGCGGAGCTCACCGCCGCCGTCCGGGTGCTCGCCGACAGCGGCGTGCCCGTCGACGGCATCGACACCCACATCCCCAGCCTCGACGAAGTGTTCCTCACGCTCACCGCGGGCACCCCGGCCGAAGCACGGAGGACCGCATGACCGCGACCCTGCTCCCCCCGTCCGACCGGGCGGAACACGAATCTCCGGCGCGGGCCGGGCAGCACCGGGTCGGCTTCCGGTCGGCCGTCACCCACTCGCTGGCGATCACCCGGCGCAACCTGACGCAGATCAAGAGCGACCCGGCCCAGCTGCTGGACGCCACCGTCATGCCGATGGTCTTCACCCTCGTCTTCGTCTACGTCTTCGGCGGCGCGATCGGCAACGGCCAGGCCGACTACCGGCAGTACCTGATCCCCGGGATCATGGTGCAGACGGTCAGCTTCGCCGCCCAGGTCACCGGTGTGGCCCTGAACATGGACTTCAGTAAAGGAGTCATGGACCGGTTTCGGTCCATGCCCATCGCCCGCTCGGCGGTGCTCTCCGGCCGGATCCTGGCGGACGTCTGCCGGCTGGCGCTCGGCCAGGTCGTCATCCTCGCCTTCGCCTTCCTCATCGGTTTCCGGGTACACACAAACGTTCTCGCGGTGCTCGGCGCGATGGCGCTCCTTCTGCTCTACGGAATTGCGCTGTCCTGGATCGCCGCGTTTGTGGGGCTCGTCATCCGCAGTCCGCAGACCGTTCAGTCGATGGGCTTTCTCTGGATGATTCCGCTTCAATTCGGCAGCTCTATGTTTGCACCGCCGTCGACCATGCCGGGCTGGTTGCGGGCCTTTGTAGAAATCAATCCGACCACGCTCGTCGTCGATGCCTGCCGGGGACTCCTGGTGGGCGGACCAGTCGCGTCGAACGTCATCGGATCGCTGTTGTGGATCGGCGGCGTGCTCCTCGTCTTCGTTCCGCTGTCGGTCCGCCAGTACGGCCGGCGCACGTGAACTTCCGCCTCAAACCGCACCTTTGGTGGGGTTGAGCGGACGCCGCGTGATCCTCGTCTCAGCTTGTATGGGTGCCGGGGCGGGCATGTAACGTGATCTTTGTCTGCGCCGAATTCGCTGCGCAGTCGATGAGCTCGGGGGAAGTTATGGGGGAACAGCTCAGGTTCAATATCCTGGGTCCCTTGGCAGTGACCATGAACGGTCGCCGGATAACCGTAGGGGGGGCACGGCAGCGCACGATGATCGCGCTGCTGCTGCTGAATCCGGGACGCATTGTCTCAGTCGACACTCTGGTGGAAACAGTTTGGAACGGCCAACCACCGGCCACCGCACGGACGCAGGTCGCGATCTGCATCGCCGCCCTGCGCAAGCGCTTCAAAGCCGAGGGGTGTGAGAACGAGGTCATCGTGACCGCCCACCCCGGTTACGTCCTCGATCTGGAGAACCACTACGTCGACAGCGTCGACTTCGACCGCCTGGCCGGCGAGGCCCAGGAAGCCGCCCGCGAGGGGCGCACCGCCGACGCGGCGCACCTGTACGAGCAGGCGCTGGCCCTGTGGCGCGGCCCCGCCCTCGCGGGGGTGGCCGGGATGCTGGTGGAGGAGGAGTCCGCCCGCCTGGAAGAGGTCCGGCTCGCCACCTACGACGGCTACGTGGCCGCCCAGTTAGAGCTGGGCCACCACCGGGACCTCATCCCGGGCCTGGTCACCGTCGTCCGTGACCACCCGCTGCGGGAGCGCTCCCGGCACGCGCTGATGCTCGCCCAGTACCGCGTCGGCCGCCGGGCCGAGGCCATGGAGACGTTCCGCACGGGCCGCGCCCAGTTCATCGAGCAGCTCGGCCTGGAACCGGGGCCCGACCTGCAGGAACTGCACGACGCGATCCTGCGCGACGACCCCTCTCTCGCCGCCCCGCCGGCGGCGGCCGCACCCCAGCAGCCCGAGGCCGCTCCCCGGGTGCTGCCCGCGGAACTGCCCGCTGACGTCGCCCACTTCACCGGTCGGGCGGCGCAACTGGAGGCGCTGGACGCGCTGCTGCGCCCGCAGGGCGACCACCTCTCGCCGGCGGTCGCGCTGATCACCGGCCCGGCCGGGGTCGGCAAGACCGGTCTGGCCGTGCACTGGGCCCACCGCGCCGCGGGCCACTTCCCCGACGGTCTGCTCTTCGCGGACCTGGGGGAGAGCGGCGCGGCACCCGGGACCGTCCCGGCCGACGCGGTGCTCAGCCGGTTCCTGCGCTCCCTGGGCGTCCCGGCCGCGGACGTCCCCGGGGACGCGGAGGGCCGGGTGGCGCTGTTCCGCAGCGTGCTCGCCGACCGCCGCGTCCTGATCGTGCTGGACGATGTTCGCGCGTTCGCCCCGATCCGGGCGCTCATCCCCGGCGGATCGCGCTGCGGTGTGGTCGTCACCAGCCGGGGCCAGCTGGAAGAGCTGGTCGTCGGGCACGGCGCCGTGCCCGTGCACCTGGAGGCGCTCACCAAGCCGGAGGCGACCGAGCTGCTGGGCCACGTCATCGGCGCGCAGCGCGTCGACGCGGCGCGCCCGGAGGCCGAGCGGCTCGTCGAGCTGTGCGACCGCCTCCCGCTGACCGTGCGGATAGCCGCCGCCCGGCTGGCCTCCAAGCCGCACTGGCCCGTCGGGCACCTCGCCGGCAGGCTCGCCGACGAGCGGCTGCGGCTGGACGCGCTCAGCTCGGGGGAGTCGCAGCTGCGCGACTGCTTCGCGCGGAGCTACGGCGCCCTGGAGCCCACCGCCGCCCTGCTGTTCCGCCGGCTCGCCCTGCTGGACGTCCCGGACTTCACCTGCTGGGTGGGGGCGGCCCTGCTGGACGTGGACACCTTCACGGCGGAAGGGCTGATGGAGCGGCTCGCGGACGCCCGGCTGCTCCAGGTGGCGGGCTTCGACGCGACCGGACGGCCGCGCTACCGCTTCCAGAACCTGCTGCGGCTGTACGCGCGGGAGCTCGCGGAGCAGGAGGCGGCCCAGGGGGACGCCGCCGGGCAGCGCGAGGCCGTCGAGCGGGCCCTGGAGAGCTGGCTGACGATCGCCGAGCACGCGCGCCGCCGGGAGTTCGGCCGCGAACACGTCCTCGTGCGCGGCGACACCCCCCGGCGTCCGATGGACCCGGCGGAGCTCGATCAGCTCACCACCTCGCCGCTTGACTGGTTCGAGGCCGAACGGCTCGCCCTGATCTCGGTGATCGACCAGGCCGCCCGGCGGGGCATGACCGACCTCAGCCGGGACCTGACGGTCCTGGTCGTCGGCCCCTTCGAGACCTGCGCCTTCATGGGCAGCCTCTCTTAGGGTTTGTCGTTTGCCGCCTGCGGCGGCGAGCGCCCTGCGGGCGCACATCCCCGGCACCAGCGGCAGGTGCTCGCCCTCCACCAGATAGGGCGGTTCGTG
>NZ_JBEYZW010000159.1:0-6035 GCF_040646215.1 Streptomyces sp. NPDC046215
GGGGCTACATCATGCGCGGTAGGGGTTGTTTCCTGCCGGTCGGGCGATTGTGCACACAGCACAGCAGCCCGTCCGGCGCTTGAGGACACTGCCGCGCAGCGGTGGTGCACCCCCACGGCCCGCACCCGAAGTCCCGCCCTAATACACCGGCTTCTCGGGCTCCACCTGGTGTACCCAGCCGATCACGCCGCCGCCGACGTGGACCGCGTCGGCGAAGCCCGCGGACTTCAGGACCGCGAGGACCTCCGCGGAGCGGACACCCGTCTTGCAATGCAGGACGATCTTCTTGTCCTGCGGCAGGTCCTGAAGGGCGCTGCCCATCAGGAACTCGTTCTTGGGGATCAGGCGGGCGCCGGGGATGGCGACGATCTCGAACTCGTTCGGCTCGCGGACGTCGATGATGTCGATCGCCTCGTCCCCGTCGATCCACTCCTTGAGCTGCCGGGGAGTGATCGTGGAGCCGGCCGCGGCCTCCTGGGCCTCCTCGGAGACCACGCCGCAGAACGCCTCGTAGTCGATGAGCTCGGTGACCGTCGGGTTCTCCCCGCAGACCGCGCACTCCGGGTCCTTGCGGATCTTGACCTGGCGGTAGTTCATCTCCAGGGCGTCGTAGATCATCAGCCGGCCGACCAGCGGCTCGCCGATCCCCGCCAGCAGCTTGATGGCCTCGTTCACCTGGATCGAGCCGATCGAGGCGCACAGGACGCCCAGCACGCCGCCCTCGGCGCAGGAGGGGACCATGCCCGGCGGCGGGGGCTCGGGGTACAGGCAGCGGTAGCAGGGGCCGTGCTCGGACCAGAAGACCGACGCCTGGCCGTCGAAGCGGTAGATCGAACCCCAGACATACGGCTTGTTCAGCAGCACGCAGGCGTCGTTGACGAGATAGCGGGTGGCGAAGTTGTCCGTGCCGTCCACGATCAGGTCGTACTGGGAGAAGATCTCCTTGACGTTCTCCGCCTCCAGGCGCTCCTGGTGGAGGACGACGTTCACGTACGGGTTGATGCCCAGGACGGAGTCGCGGGCGGACTCCGCCTTGGAGCGGCCGATGTCCGCCTGGCTGTGGATGATCTGGCGCTGCAGGTTCGACTCGTCGACCTCGTCGAACTCCACGATGCCCAGCGTGCCCACGCCGGCCGCCGCGAGGTACAGCAGGGCGGGCGAGCCGAGGCCGCCGGCCCCCACGCAGAGCACCTTGGCGTTCTTCAGGCGCTTCTGCCCGTCCATCCCGACGTCCGGGATGATCAGGTGGCGGGAGTACCGACGAACCTCGTCAACGGTGAGCTCGGCGGCCGGCTCGACCAGGGGTGGCAGCGACACGGGGTCTCCAGGGTCATCCCCGCGGAGGCGGGGAACATAGAGGCAGCGTTCTGTTCTTCCCCTGTAACCCTGCCACGGCCCTCCTCATTCCGAGACACCAGGTCCGATGCGCGAGACGATCTCGTCCCAGTAGCCGGGCATCACCTCCCAGGGGTCCGCTTCGTCCCGGTCCGTCCGGTCGGTCACGTAGATCGTGCCCGCGCCCTGCCAGCGGGCGATCCGCAGGGCCTCGTCCAGGTGGGGGGCGGGCACGCCGTGCACCAGGTGGCAGAACCGCTCGGGCGGGTGGTCCGCGGTCCACTCCGCGACCTGCGACCAGCGGTAGGCCGGCCACGGCCCGCGGAACGTCACCAACTGGTCGGCGAGCGAGGCGTAGCCGGCGCTGGGGTGGGTGCCGGGGACGAGCACGATGTACGCGCGCTCCAGCAGGGTGCGCAGCGCGGCGACCGTGCGGCGGGTGCCGGGCAGCGCGGCCGGGTCCGTCGGGCAGCCGTCGAGGGCGAAGCCGCCCACCTTGTACCAGTTGAGGTAGCGCTGGGCCTCCGCCAGCAGCTCCGCGAAGGGCCGCTCCCCGAACCCCAGGTCGAGGTGGCCCAGGATGCGGACGCCCGCCCCGCGCAGCCGGGCGGCGGCCGCGAGGCAGTGCGGGTCCGGGCGGGCGCCGGGGCCGCCCGAGGCGGCCCCGAGCGCGCCCAGGCCCCCGCTGCCGAGGACCACCCAGTCCACGGGCACGTCGTGGCGCAGGAGTTCGCCCCACTCGGCGGGGGCGAGCAGCGGGTGGCCGAAGCCGGGTACCCCCAGGCGCAGCGGGGCGTCGGCCAGGGGGCCGGCGCGGCGGTGGCCGGAGGGCATCAGATGCGACACGCGGCCTCCATCCAGATGTCGGCCAGCGACTCCTCCAGGCCGATGCGGGGGCGCCAGCCGAGCCGGTCGCGGGCGGTGCGCACGTCGGCCTGCTGCCAGCTGCCGCAGCCGTCGGGGTAGGGGTAGGCGGGCGGGGTGCCCAGGTGGGGGTCGTCCAGCTCGTGGAGGGCGCCACCGAAGCCTGCGACCCGGGCGAGGAGGGAGGCGGCGTCGCGCAGCCGGACCGCCCGGCCGGTGCCGATGTTGACGGCGCCCTGCGCGGCGGAGAGGGAGGCGGCGTGGACGGCGCGGGCGACGTCGCGCACGTCGACGAAGTCGCGCTGGACGCCGAGGCCGCTGAGCTTGAGTTCGCTGTCGCCGCTCTGCATGGCGCGCCGCATGGCGTCGGCGAGCCGGCCGAGCGGGGAGCCGGCGGGGGTGCCGGGCCCGACCGGCGAGAACACGCGCAGCACGATGGCGTCCAGGCCGGAGCCGAGCACCAGCTCGGTGGCGGCGAGCTTGCTCACCCCGTACGGGCCGCCGGGGCGCGGCACGGCGTCCTCCGCGGTGGAGGAGCCGGGCTGCGAGGGCCCGTACTCCGAGGAGCAGCCCAGCTGGACGAGGCGCGCGCCGCAGCCGCTGCGGCGCAGCGACTCGCAGACGGTGGCGACGGCGACGGTGTTGTGCCGGGTCAGGTCGCGGGCGCCGCCCCGGGTGGCGCCCGCGCAGTTGATCACCACGCCGGGGTGGACGGCGTTGAGGAACCGGGTGAGCGCCCCGGGGCTGCCGCTGGCCAGGTCGAAGCGGACGTCCGCGTCGTCACCGCGGCCGAGCGCGGTGAGCTGGACGGCGGGGTCGGCGAGCAGCCGGTCGGCCACGTAGCGGCCGAGGTAGCCGTTGGCACCGAGCAGGAGGACCCTCATCGGTCGCGCCCTCGCTCTCGCCCAGCGGTGGGGGTGGGGTGAACGGTCATGTTCCTTGCTCCTCTGAAGGGATGTGCGGCCGGGGTGTGCGGCCGGGCGGGGTCACCGGGCCGGGTCTTCGCAGGCGTCGGCGGGTGCGGTGGGGTGCGGGGCGCGGGGCCCGTGCCGGTGGGCGGAGGCGCGGGCGAGGACGAGCAGGGCGTGCGCCAGCAGGGCGGCCGCGGGAACGGCGCAGGCCACGAGGGGCACGGCGGCCGGCCCGTACGGCCCGGCCGGGCCGCCCTCGAAGAGCCACGCGGCGGCCAGGGCCGCGCCCTGCGCCGCGCAGGCGGCCCATGCGGCGCAGGCGCCGGCTCTCCCGGAGCCGGGCCCGGCGGTCAGGCGGGCGAGGAACAGCAGCGCGCCGAGCGCCGCGGCCGCGGCGAGCGGGCTGGTCCGAGGGCCGGGGCCGAGGGCCGTGTGCGCGGCCCAGAGAAGGGCGGTCAGCGCGGCCAGGAACAGCCCGAGCGCCGTCATCAGGAGGGGCCGCACGCGCGCCCGGAACTCCGCGAGGGACCGGCTGTCGACGAGGGCGTGGCGCACCCGGGAGGCGAACCAGCGCGCGCACCAGGCCGCGGGCACGGTGGCGCAGGCCAGGGCGGCGGCCGTCGGCGCGGCCGCCCGCAGGGCCCCGGGCCAGGCGTGCAGCGCCGGGAAGGCGCCACCGCCGGACAGCGCGGTGAGGACGGCGTCGCCGACGAGGGCGTAGGTGAGCAGCCAGGCGATGGCCAGGGAGCTGACGACGCGCCAGGGGCCGGCTGCCCGCGGGGCGCGCGCCCGCGGGGTGCGCCGGGCGCCCTGCGGGGCGTCCAGCGCCGTCTCCACGCGCCGGGCGCGGGCGTGCAGCTCCTCGGCCAGGGAGAACACATCGCGGTGCCGGCACTCCGCCGCCATCCGTTCCGCGAGCCCCCGGGCCTGCAGGACCGCGGCGATCTCCAGGGGGTCCACGGCGCGGGCGCACAGGTCGCGGTGGCGCTCCAGAAGCGCCCGGACGGGGTCGGCGGGTGCGGGGGCTGCGGGTATGCCCGCGGGTGCGGGGGCGCCGCCGTCCCGGAGGGGAGTGCTCATGGGCGGCCTGCCCAGGTGGGCGCGGCGGGGCGGCCAGGGCGGGCGGCCCAGGACAGCGGCGGGTGGGATTCCGCGGCGCGGGCGAAGGGCACGGAGGGGTCGGGGGCGTCGTGCCGGACCGGTGCGTGCGAGATCAGTTCGAGGTAGATGCCGCGGAAGGCCGTCAAATGCCGCTCGACGGTGAAGAGTTCCAGGGCGCGGGACCGGGCGGCGGCACCGAGCCGCAGCCGCCGGCCGGGGTCGCGCAGGAGCGTGAGGCAGGCGTCGGCGAGGGCGCGGGGGTCGCGGGCGGGGACCACCAGGCCCGTGCCGCCGATGACTTCGCGCACCGCGCCGACGTCCGGTGAGACGGTCGCCCGGCCGCAGAACATCGCCTCCACCAGCGGCAGCGGGAAGCCGTCCGCGGGGCCGGTGAGGACGACGCTGCCCGCGGCGTACGTCTCCGGGCCCGCGGTCCCGTACGTGACGCCGTCGGGCACGCCGTCGGGCACGCCGGTGCCGGGCGGCGGGGTGCCGACGATGCGCAGCCGCACCCCCGGCTCGGCCTCGCGGACGGCGGCGAGCGCCTCCCACAGGCAGGGCTCGGCCCGGCCGCCGACCCACACCAGCGTCCGGCCGTCGTCGGCGACGCCGCTCTCCGCGCCCTCGCCCACGGCCTCGTAGGGGAGCGCGTCCACGCCGGGGTGGACCGTGCGTACCCGCTCGCGGTCCGCGCCGCAGCGCTCCTGCCAGCGCCGTACCTGGGTGTCGCCGGGGGTGATGAGGTCGGCCCGGCCGTAGACCTCGGCGGTCAGCAGCCGGTGGAAGGCGGCCAGCAGGGTCCGTACGGCCAGGGAGAGACCGGCGGCCCTGGCCGCGCTGTTGACGTAGTAGGCGCGCAGCCGCACCTCGTACTCCGTGACGAGCAGCGGGGTACCGAAGAAGCGTTTGGCCAGCAGTCCCGGCAGCGCGGCGGGCCCGGCCGAGGTGGCGTGGCAGAGATCGACGGCGGCGAGCCCCGGATCACCGCCGGTGGCGCCGTACCAGTCCAGGGACAGCGGGCGCAGCGCCCGTTCCAGGAGCGCGGAGACGGCGAGGAGGTCGGCGACCCGGGTGCCGTACGCGGCGGGGTGGGCGCCCGGTGCGCGGCATGCCGTCTCCAGGGTCTGCAGGGCCTGGTCGGAGCGGAGGGCGGGGCCGAGGCCGCCGGCGTCGCGGGCGAGGTCGGCCAGGCCGTGGAGGGCCTCGGCGAAACGGTACGCCTGACCGCCGGGGGAGCCGGTGGCGGCGGCGCCGTCCTCCGTGCCCGCGGCGCCGTCCGCGCCCGCCGTGTCCTGCCCGTCCGACGCGCCGGGCGCGTCCGTGGCGCTGATCGCCGTCGCCAGCTCCCAGAAGCACTCCCCGAACCGGCGCCGTTCACGCCGTCCGTACGCGCCCCCCGCGGGCCCGGGGCCGCCACCGCCCTCGGCGGGATCGCCCCACAGGGGAGCCGTCCGTACGCGCCGCACCTGTTCGGGAAGGCCGTACCACCCGCCGCGCTCCTGGCGGGCGCCCCGGCTCAGGGCGTAGATCTCGAAGTCGTGCCGGCCCAGCCCCCGCACCAGTTGGTCGCACCACTGACCGCCCTCACCCGTGGCATACGGATACCCACCCTCCGTAAGGAGTCCCACGCGCACGCACGCACCCCCGTCTGTCCCTTGTGGTCGCCCTCTTGTGGCCCGCAGCCGCCGAACGGCAGCGGGAGCACGCTATGCGGGCGGCGCTGTGGCGCGACGGACGGTTGCGCGCGCCGGCACCTCCGCCGCCCGCCCCTCGGAGGCGTACTCGCCACCGTGCTCGACATGGCCCGCGCCGCCCGCCGTCTCC
>NZ_JBEYZW010000160.1:0-6003 GCF_040646215.1 Streptomyces sp. NPDC046215
CGGGTGGGGGTTTCAGGGCGTAAAGCGAAGCAGCCCTGAAACCCCCACCCGCGCAGGCCCGACACCGCACCTGAACAGCCCCGCGCAGCGGACAACGCCCCCGCAGGGGCAACAGCGAGAAACCCGGGAAACAACGGCCAGCCAAGCCCCCCTAAGCCCCCCCGCAGGGGAAACGGCGCCGCACCCGGCTACGCCCCGCGCAGCGGGAACCGCTCGGACAGCCCGCGCCTGCGAGCCACCCCCTCAACGCGTCCGACCGCCTCCGGCGCCCGGCGCCCGTACCGTTTGGCCAGCACCGCCCCCACCACCAGCTGCATCTGGTGAAAGAGCATCAGCGGCAGCACCGCCAGGCTCGCATGGGCACCGAAGAGGGCCCCGGCCATCGGCAGCCCGGCGGCGAGGCTCTTCTTCGATCCGCAGAAGACGATCGCGATCCGGTCCTCGCGGCCGAAGCCCAGCCACCGCGCGCCGCGGGAGGTGAGCGTGAGCATCGTCGCCAGCAGCACGGCCTCCACCCCGACGAGGGCCAGCAGCCGTACGGGGGTGACCTGGTGCCAGACGCCCCGGACCACGCCGGCGCTGAAGGCCGCGTAGACGACGAGGAGGATCGAGCCCCGGTCGACGCGTCCGAGCACCCGGCGGTGGCGGGTGAGGAAGCCGCCGACGCGGCGGCGCAGCAGCTGCCCGGCGAGGAACGGCAGCAGCAGCTGGGCCACGACCGACAGCAGGGAGCGCGGGGAGAACCCGCCCGTGGTGTGGCCGAGGAGCAATGCCACAAGGAGGGGAGTGAGGAGGAGGCCCAGGACGCTGGAGAGGGAGCCGGCGCAGACCGCGGCGGCGACGTTGCCGCGGGCGAGTGAGGTGAAGGCGATCGAGGACTGGATGGTGGAGGGGACCAGGCACAGGAAGAGCAGCCCGGCGTGCAGTTCGGGCGTCAGGACGTGGGGGACGAGGGCCCGGGCGGCGAGGCCCCACAGCGGGAAGAGGACGAACGTGGCCGCGAGGACCGTCAGGTGCAGCCGCCAGTTGCGCAGTCCGTCCACCGTCTCGCGGGTGGAGAGCCGGGCGCCGTAGAGGAGGAACAGCAGCGCCACCGCCGCTTTGGAGGCGACGCTCACGGCGGTCGCGGCCTGGCCGCGGGCGGGGAGCAGGGCGGCGAGGAGGACCGTGCCCAGCAGGGCGGCTATGTAGGGGTCCAGGGGCACGCGGGCGAAGAGGGCGGGCGGGGAGGGGAGGCCGGGGCGACGCATGAGGTCCAGGGTGCAGCCGGCCCGGCCCATCGGGAACCCCGTTCACCGCTCTCACTGTTATCACGCGAAGCGATAACCTCGGGGTCATGTTCGAACCGGTGCAGTTGCGGACGTTCCTGGCCGTCGCCCAGACGCTGAGCTTCACGCAGGCCGCGGGCCGCCTGGGGTTGCGGCAGTCGACCGTGAGCCAGCAGGTCCGCAGGCTGGAGGCAGCGGCCGGGCGGCAGCTCTTCGTCCGGGACACGCACAGCGTGCGGCTGACGGAGGACGGTGAGGCGATGCTCGGTTTCGCCCGCACGATCCTGGAGGCGAACGAGCGGGCGGCGCACTGGTTCACGGGCACCCGGCTGCGGGGGCGGCTGCGGTTCGGCGCGTCGGAGGACTTCGTCCTGACCCGGCTGCCGGAGATTCTGGAGGGTTTCCGCCATGAGCACCCGGAGGTCGATCTGGAGCTGACGGTGGATCTCTCCGAGACGCTGCAGGAGCGGCTCGCGGCCGGGCGGCTGGATCTGGTGCTGGCCAAGCGTCACCCTCGGGAGCCGCACGGGCGGCTGGTGTGGCGGGACCGGCTGGTGTGGATCGGCAGCGAGCGGCTGCGGCCGGACCCGCGCCGGCCGCTGCCGCTGGTGCTCTTCCCGCCGCCCGCGGTGACCCGGGCGCGCGCCCTGGAGGTGCTGGAACGGGAGGGCCGCGCCTGGCGGGTGGCCTGTACCAGCGGGAGTCTGAACGGGCTGATCGCGGCGGCCCGCGCCGGGCTGGGCGTGATGGCCCACACGCGGGGCATGATCCCGCCGGGCCTGGTGCGGATCCCGGCCAGGGCGGGGCTGCCGGAGCTGGGCGGGGTCGATGTGATGCTGCTGTACGGCGCGTCGCCCGGGAGTGCCGCCCGCGGCCCGGCGGAGGCGCTGGCGAAGGCGGTCCTGGCCGCGGGCGACCGGCTGCACGACGCGTTCCCCTCCGGCCACGACCATGGCTGAAAAGGTACTTCTTCGGAGGCGTTTACCTTTCTCGGAATGCCTTCTGACGGGGCGTTGTTGGAGCGGGTTGCCGGATGATCATCCGGCTGACACCAAGGAGACCGCTCATGACGCAAGCCGGCCAGGGCCGTTCGTTCCTCTTCGTACTGGGCAGCGCACGGGAGGGCGGCAACACCGAGACGCTCGCCCGTGAGGCCGCCGCCCAGCTGCCCTCGGGGGTGGAGCAGAACTGGCTGCGGCTCAGCGAGTTGCCGCTGCCCGCGTTCGAGGACCTGCGGCACGCCGACGGCCGGCCGCGGCCGGAACCGCAGGGCAACGAGCGGACGTTGCTGGACGCCACGCTCGCCGCCACCGACCTGGTGATCGCCTCGCCGCTGTACTGGTACAACCTGTCGGCGACCACCAAGCTCTACCTGGACTACTGGGCCGGCTGGCTCGACCTGCCGGAGGCGCGGTTCCGGGACCGCATGCGCGGCCGGACGCTGTGGACCATCACCACGACCAGCTACGGCGACGACGTGCCGGCCCGGCCGATGCTGAGCACGCTGCGCTTCACGGCCGACTTCCTCGGCATGCACTGGGGCGGCAGCCTGGTGGGCCACGGCATCCGCCCCGGTGACATACAGGGCAGCCCCGCCCTGACCGCCGCCAAGTCCTTCTTCGGCACGGCGTCCGCGTAAGGTCCCCGGCCCGCAAGGGTTTTTGAGGGCCCCGGCCCGCACGGGCCGTGAAGGGCTGTGAAGAGGGGCGAACGCCCGTGGCGGGTCCGTGCCCGTGGCGGGCGGGTTCCGTGGGGATCCTGTCGGGGACATGGCATCGGGCGGCCGGGGAGGGGTTCGGGAAGGTTCGCTACCGGGTACGGTCACCGCGCTGTGCGGAGCCCGTCGGGAAGTAGCAGGAGCTGGTAGGTGCGCGAGTTCACCGTCCCCTCGCTGGTGACGGCGCCCCAGGTCGGAGGACTGGCGGACGTCGTATTCGAGCATGCCGCCGAGCAGCCCGAGCGGATCGCGCTCGGCCGCAAGGGGGCCGACGGCCGCTGGCGGGACGTGACCGCGGCGGCCTTCCGGGACGAGGTGCTGGCGCTGGCGAAGGGGCTGCTCGCCCAGGGCGTCCGCTTCGGCGACCGGGTCGCGATCATGTCCCGGACGCGCTACGAGTGGACGCTGTTCGACTTCGCGCTGTGGACGATCGGCGCCCAGCCGGTGCCGGTCTACCCGACGTCCTCCCCCGAGCAGGTCTTCTGGATCCTGCTCGACGCGGACGTCACGGCCTGCGTGGTCGAGCACGAGGACCACGCGATGACCATCGGGTCCGTCATCGACCGGCTGCCACGGCTGGCCCGGCTGTGGCAGCTGGACGCGGGGGCGGTCCGGACACTGGGCGCCGCGGGTGAGGCCGTCGCCGACGAGGTGGTGCACCGGCACCGGATGGCGCTCACCCCCGCCTCGCCCGCCTCGGTGATCTACACCTCCGGCACCACGGGCCGCCCCAAGGGCTGTGTGCTCACGCACGCCAATTTCATGGCCGAGGCCGACAACGTCCTCGCCCGCTACGAGGGGGTCTTCCGCTCCCGGCCGGGCGACGAGCCGGCCACCCTGCTGTTCCTGCCGCTGGCGCACGTCTTCGGGCGGATGGTGCAGGTCGCGGCGGTCCGCGGCCGGGTCAAGCTGGGGCACCAGCCGCAGCTGACGGCCGCCGCGCTGCTGCCGGACCTGCGGGCGTTCCGGCCGACCTTCGTCCTGGCGGTGCCGTACGTCTTCGAGAAGATCTTCGACACGGCCCGGCGCGCGGCGGAGAGCGAGGGCCGGGGCGGGCCCTTCGAGAAGGCCGTCGAGGTCGCGGTGCGCTACGCGGAGGCGGTGGAGGAGCGGGCCTTCGGCACCGGCCCCGGGCCCGGTGCCGCGCTGCGCGTGCGGCACCAGGTCTTCGACCGGCTCGTCTACGCGCGGCTGCGGGAGGCCCTGGGCGGCCGGGTGCGGCACGCGATGTCGGGGGGCTCGGCGATGGACCGGCGGCTGGGGCTCTTCCTCGCCGGCGCGGGCGTCACCGTCTTCGAGGGGTACGGGCTGACGGAGACCACCGGCGCCGCGACCGCCAACCCTCCCGAGCGGACCCGCTTCGGCACCGTCGGGCAGCCCGTGCCCGGCACGACCGTGTACATCGCCGACGACGGCGAGGTCTGGCTGCACGGCGGGCAGGTCTTCGCCGGGTACCTGGGCGACCCCCGCGCGACGGCCGCGGCCCTGCGGAACGGCTGGCTGGCCACCGGGGACCTGGGCGGCCTGGACGCGGACGGCTACCTGACCATCACCGGGCGGAAGAAGGAGATCCTGGTGACGTCCGGCGGCAAGAGCGTGTCGCCGCTGCCCCTGGAGGAGCGGGTGCGGGCCCACCCGCTGGTGTCCCACTGTGTCGTCGTCGGCAACGACCGCCCCTACATCGCCGCGCTGGTCACCGTGGACATGGAGGCGGTCGCCCACTGGCTGAGGATGCGGGGCAGGCCGCTGCCCGATCCCGCGGTGCTGGTGCGCGACCCGGAGCTGGAGGCCGAGGTCCGGCGGGCGGTGGTGGCCGCGAACACCTCCGTCTCGCAGGCGGAGTCCATCCGCGCGTTCCGGATACTGGGCGGCCAGTTCACCGAGGAGCACGGCTTGCTGACCCCGTCGCTGAAGCTGCGGCGCAAGGCCGTCGAGAAGGCGTACGCACGTGAGGTGGAAGCGCTCTACCGGGGCGGATGAGGCTCACGTGTAGAAAATGGGTGCACAGGGAATGGATCGAGGCAGAAGCCTGTTGTCCCAGGTCGTAGGCCCGTATGACATCCCCGAACCTAAGGATCGAGTGCTCGTGAGCAAGGTCCCCTCCATCATCCTCGGCAACGGCGTCCGGATGCCCCAGCTGGGCTTCGGCGTCTGGCAGGTGCCCGACGCCGAGGCGGCCGCCGCCGTCACCACGGCCCTGGAGGCCGGCTACCGCAGCATCGACACCGCGGCCGTGTACGCGAACGAAGAGGGCACGGGGAAGGCCCTCGCCGCCTCGGGCATCGCCCGTGACGAGCTGTTCGTGACGACCAAGCTGTGGAACAAGGTCTCCGAGACCTGGACGCGCGACAGCGTCCTGCGGGAGTTCGACGCCTCCCTGTCCAAGCTCGGCCTCGACTACGTGGACCTCTACCTCATCCACTGGCCCGCGGCCGGCAGCGACGACTACCTGACGATCCTGCGCACCTTCGCGGAGCTCGCGGAGAGCGGCCGCGCCAAGGCCGTCGGCGTCTCGAACTTCCACCCCGCCCATTTGCAGCGGGTGCTGACCGAGACCCCCGTCGTCCCGGCCGTCAACCAGATCGAGCTGCACCCGAACCTGGCGCAGGGCGAGCTGCGCGCCTTCCACGAGCGGCACAACATCGCCACCGAGGCGTGGTCGCCGCTGGGCCAGGGCAAGGGGCTGCTGACCGACCCGACGATCACCGCGGTCGCCGGGAAGCACGGCCGGACCCCGGCGCAGGTGGTGCTGCGCTGGCACCTCCAGCTCGGCAACGTGGTCATCCCCAAGTCCGTCACCCCGGACCGGATCCGCGAGAACATCGACGTGTTCGACTTCGAGCTGGACGCCGAGGACCTCCGGGCGATCGCCGCGCTCGACAACGGCACCCGGCTGGGCCCGGACCCGGAGACGTTCGAGCCCTCCTGACCCGTCCCGGCGAAGGGCCGCACCTCCTCGGCGGCCGTGTCCTGGTGGTAGGCGACGGCGCCGGGCATGCGGCGCGTAACTCCTGCCGG